>JBGOVD010000086.1:0-7307 GCA_041477935.1 Dissulfurispiraceae bacterium
GGGTTGAATCGTACCGATTTCATTGTTAGCCATCATGATACTTGCGAGGCAGGTCTTCGTGGTTATAGCATTCAGCAGGTCCTGCGGATCGACCATTCCGGTCCTGTCAACAGGGAGCCGCATAATCCTGAATCCCATATCCGCAAGCCAATCGCATGCTGCAAGCACCGATGGATGCTCAATGGCAGAAGTGATAATATGGTCTCTTTTGCCCCGGCCAGCAAAGGCCACTCCTTTCAGTACAAGGTTATTAGACTCAGAGCCGCCGCTCGTGAATATGATCCTTCTTGCAGTACAGTTGAGCAGTTGGGCAACGCTCCTGCGCGCCCCTTCGATGATTCTATGAGCTTCCCGGCCTTCCCCGTAAATGCCGGATGGATTGCCGAAATGATCTTTTAGGACCTGTGCCATTGCTTCATGGACTTCCCGGGCAATCGGAGTTGTAGCATTATGATCCAGATAGATACGCGGCTGTTTTTCCCCCGCATCTGTGTGATGAGCGAGAGTATTGGGACTGTATTCTCCGGAATCCATCTTAACGGTTCCGACACAGTCAGATACTTTCACCACATCGCACAACAGCGCCTTGTAGACCGGGAATCCGGATATAGGGTCATAGCGTTGCAGGTCCGTCAGTTCATTGATATTGCATTCCTGCCAAGCCTTTGGGCCGACAGGGCCTCCTCCACCCATGTTAGCATCTATAGTACCCGCCATAATGTCGCTGGTCACGAATGCCCTCAAGTTTACCTGTCCGCGCATGGTCTTCAATAAAACGAGATCCCCGTCTCCGATTCCGCGTGTTTCGGCATCCATCGGATTAATGGTTACAGTCGGTTCCGGCCGTTCTTTACAGAGAGCAGGCACTCCGTGGTGCTGGGAGCGGAAGTCGGTAGTTACGCGTGAGCCTGAATTGAAGATGAGTGGAAACTTGTTCAGCAGCTCAGAGCGAGATAATGGGCTTTCAAGGGGTTCTGTATAGACCGGCAACGGATCGTAGCCATGCTCCTCGAGCAGAACGGACGCTATCTCGAATTTGCCCGAAGGGGTATCAAAACCGGGCCTTCCATCAGGTCTGAGCAGACCTTTCTCCCATTTGCGGTACTGCATCATCTTTGCCGGAACATTCACCATGCCGCCCGCGTCACGCACATCTTCGAGCGAAAATCCAGACCCTTTCAGCACATGTCTGAAAAGGTCTTCTTCACTCTGCGGATAGAGATGTCCGTAACCGAGGCGCCTTGCAAGTTCAGCCATGATAAAAAAATCGTTCCTCGACTCACCGACGGGCTCGACAATTTTTTCCCGAATGCGGAAGATCGGACCATATGTCATGTAAGATTCGATTTCATACATTGTGGTGGCGGGAAGCACGATGTCGGCATATGCCGCGTCGGCTGTAAGCTGGCGGTCGATGCAGACAAGAAAATCGAGGCCTTCAAGGGTTTCCCTCCACACAGCAGGCTCAGGCCAGGAAGTAATGATGGAAGAGCCCTGGATAATCAAAGATCGTAACGGGTACGGACTGCCGCGCAACACAGCATCAGGCAATGCCATGGGATGCGACTCCTTCCGATAATGGCTATAAACAGGGAAGCGGTCGCGACCGAGAGTTTTTTTTATGTCCGGATTTTCGACGAGCCCGTCCCGGTTGATCGGGAAATAGTTCTCCTTCATGCCGAAGCAGCGCCCGCCCGGAACATCCAGCTGTCCTGCCAGCGCCCAGAGCGTCAAGGTCGCACGTATCGCCTGCACTCCGCTCTCGCTGTATTCGAGGCCACTGTACATTACAGGTGATGCCCCATTTGCAGCAGCAATGCGACGCGCGAGTGAAACGATGGTTTCCGCGGGAACGCCCGTAATACCTTCGACAACCTCGGGTCTGAAATGGCGCACATAGGCAGAGAATTCATCAAAGCCCTGCGTCCAGTCTCTCGCGAACAGATCGTCATGAAGTTCTTCCGCGATCAGAACATTGCATATGCCGAGGGCAAGCGCTCCGTCAGTGCCGGATCGGACCTTTATCCATTCGGCGCCTGCAATACGAGCTATCATGGTCCTTCGCGGATCAATCACTATTATATTCGCCCCCCGGTCCGCTGCCCTTACGATCCTGTTGAAATCGAGGGGCGGGCAGTCCGTCGCTGGATTGGCGCCCCATACAACGATCAGGTCCGCATTGTCCAGGTCCGAAAACATATTGATCATCATACCGCCCATTGTTACGTGAGGAGCGATCATAGCGAACGAAACATAACAAAGCGAACCGACACCCATCGTATTAGGTGACCCGAACGGGAAAAGTACGCTCGATGCCGATGATACGGCGACACCCTTGGGCTGATAGACATCGCACAGAGCCAGTTCAAAACTCCCGCGACCTGTGTAGATGGCATTTGCCTCGGGGCCATATTGCGCCTTGACGGCCCGGAGCTTACCGACAATAAGATCGTATGCTTCATCCCATGTGGTTCTCTCAAACTCAAAGGTGCCCTTGGGCCCTTTGCGCCGCATTGGATAGTGCAGACGGTCCGCTGAATAAACTATATCTGCGGAATGTTCGCCAAGCTTGCAGATAACCCCGAATTCCGAGGTCTCGTCAGCACGGACTGAAGCGATCCGGCCGTAACGGTCGTTGGTCACGATGACCCAGCAACCGGCAGGACAGATGCCGCACAATGCGCGTTTTTCAGGAAGATGCTGCATTTACCGCCCGGTTTGGGGGGGTATGTTCATAACCTGCCTCAAAGTAAGCAGTTCGGCAATGTGGTATGCATTGTGGTCGGCTATCAGCAATATCTCGCGAAAGATGGTGTAATCCTTTGCATGGGGGATCGGTGAAAAGAAATCTGTCTCTGTGTCCTTCACTATTATAATTACGGACTTTAAATCTGTACGGATTGCAGAGATCGTTTTTTCCCATTGTCCGGAATTCGCCTCCATCTCAGGCGCGGGCCAGAATTCCGAATAATCAGGCGAGACATAATCCGGATCCCTGATAAATTCCAGTATGTCGTACTGCGCCCTGCGCATGTGTTCGAGAAGATGCCAAAAGGTATAATTAACATGCGGCGGTTTGTCATTTATGGATTTGAGGGGAAAGCCTGCAATCGCATCCTCAAAACCCATATGTGCGTTGCCACCATTGAGAAGAGCCATAAGTTCATCGCGGAGCACCGTTTCTGTTTTATTCGCCATTGTATTTCACCTCATGATTACTCAATAGATCTCTGACGGGCCAATTCCATCAATGCTTGATCGGCCTGATGTTGGTTATCGTAGCAGAAACCGACCCGTGAAAACTGTGCCACGTATATTTTTCGATTGTGTGCATAATAATATATTACCAAGGTGACAGAGGATGAAGAAGCCGGGGATGAGGAAGAACAGACACGTAAGATGATCAACCAGAAGGCGACCCATGAAAGTTATTTCAGAATTTATCTCCGGTGTTACTTATCGATAATCCCAGCGAAGACCTCTTTTACCTTATCCTGCAGCACGGCATGTATCAAGGCATTGCCGGCAACCATATTACCGGTCGAAAGGAAATCCTCGCCTCCGCCGAAGTTGGTGATAACTCCGCCTGCCTCTTTTATCATCAGGCTCCCCGCAGCGCAATCCCACGGTCCAAGACCGATTTCGAAGAACCCGTCAAACCTGCCGCAGGCGATGTAAGCGAGGTCGAGGGCCGCGGAACCGGCCCTGCGTATGTCGCTCACTTCGAGGAAGATGTTCTTGAAGAGAGTAAGATAATGCTCTATCAGTTCTTTTCTTTTGAAGGGGAAGCCGGTGGCTATTAAAGCATTCGCCATTGGGGAGACAGTCGACACTGTAATCTTCTTCCCATCCAGGAAAGCACCTCCTCCTTTGACGGCGGTAAAAAGTTCATTCCTGAACGGATCGTAGATAACGCCAATGATGATCTCTCGTTTATATTGCAGCGCAATCGAAACCGCAGAGAAGGGAAAGCCGTGAATGTAGTTTGTCGTTCCGTCGAGGGGGTCGATGATCCAGCGGAAATCATCAGTCTCGATCTCGTGCAGCGATTCTTCGGCCAGGAAATGGTGATCGGGGAAACGCTTCCTGATAGTATCGAGAATAAGTGCTTCAGATTCCGTATCGACACGAGTGACGAAATCGAAGGCCTGCTTTACCGCGATATCGCCAAGCGAAAGAGTTCCCCGGTTGTCCCGAATCAGTCTTCCCGCTTTTTGAACGGATTCAACGGCAATTTCGAGAAACCCTCTCAGATCCCTGGCTTCTGGCATCCGGCAGACCTCAGAGGGCTGCATTAACGCAGCTTCAGAACCGCAAGTGATTCGATATGATAAGTCTGCGGGAAAAAGTCGATGACCCGCATGGATTCGATGTCGTACTGGCCGAGAAGTTTCTTTATATCGCGCGCAAGGGTCGAAGGGTTGCATGATATATAGGCGATCCGTTCCGGTTCCAGCACGAGAATCTTGTCGAGGGCGCTGTTCGTGAGGCCAGGCCTGGGGGGATCGACAACGAGGATGTCGACGGTGTCGCACACCTTGAGACGTTCGGCGGAGCACTCTATGAAGCGGCAATTTTTAATACCGTTAAGGGCCGCATTTCTCTTACCGTCGCCTATGGCTTCAGGGTTCTCCTCTATTGCATAAACATCAGCGCCGTTGATGGCAAAGGGCAGCGAAAAATTGCCGGCGCCGGAGTACAGATCGATGACTCGTTTTTTTGTGATCGGCTGCATGCTCTTCAAAATATACTTGACCAGCGTCTGGTTCAGGCTCCAGTTGCTCTGGAAGAAACTGCGCGGTGAAACCGTATATTTCAGCCCTTCAAGTTCAAGGGTCATGTGCTCACTGCCGAAGGTGACAACTTTGCCATTCCCGGACGTTCCGCTTACCCCTCCAAACCCGGCCTCCAGAAGCAGCATTCCGATCTGGTTCCAACGGGCCGTAGATATCTTAGTCGTGGATTTCAGGAAGGCCAGCCCCTCGTCGCCGCAGGAGATATGGAACTCCGATATGCCGTCGAAAAGAGTGCGGGACGATTTATATACTTCCCGCGCTTTTGAGAACAGGTAATTGACCTCTTTGCTCATGATCGGGCAGTAGTCGAAATCGATGACGTCTCTCGATTTTTCCCTGTAAAAGCCGAAGGAGCCCTTGCCGATCTTAAATTGCCCCCTGTGGCGGTAGTTCCATGGGCTGCTGCCGACGAATGGGTCGGAGAGATCGACCTGTTTCTTGGCTATCCTGCAGAGACAGTCAAGGAGTATCTCCTCTTTCATAGTGACCTGGCGGGGGTATGAGATATATTGGAGCTGACAGCCGCCGCATATGCCGAATACCGGGCATGGAGGCTCTACTCTGTCTGGGGAAGCCGCAAGGATCCTCACCGCGGATGCAAATGCGTGATCATTCTTCTGTTCGTCGATCCTTGCTTCTACAGTCTCTCCGGGGATGGCATTCCTTATGAGAAGTACGCAGCCGTTTCCCCTTGCAATCGAGAATCCGCCATAAGCGGGCAGGTCTGCCTTTACGGTGATTATGGAGTTATTTTTTTTCAATTATCTGCTTAATCGTCGCTTTGAGGGTTACCAGATCGGAAGACTTTACCACATAAGCATCCGAGACCCAGACCGAAAAATCGTCACGGTAATCGTATGCAGTGAGCATGATCACCGGCGTCTGAGGTTTTTCCTGTTTCAGCTGTCTCAATACCTGAATGCCGTCGATGTCGGGCATCATGATATCGAGTGTTACGACATCGGGCTCCTCGGCCCGGAATACTTCCAGTGCTTCTTTGCCGGAATTCGCGGTGACTACAGTATACCCTTCATCCTCAAGCTCAGCCTTGTAAAGTTTAAGGATATTCTTTTCATCATCTACGACCAGTATCTTCATGCCGGTCCTCCTTTAAGGGGTAGATAAATTCTAAAAAAAGTGCCGCCTCCCACTTTGCTTTCAACTTCTATCCTGCCGGCATGCTCCTCGATAATCCTCTTGGTTATCGAAAGCCCCAGTCCGGTGCCGGTCGGCCGCGTGGTGAAGAACGGGTCCCAGATCCTGTTAAGGTCTTCTCCCCTGATACCATATCCTGTGTCCTGTATTTCGATGACCGCCTCTTTTTCCTCGGCACGGTGTCCCAGCAGGTCCGGTTCCGAAAATAGAGATTCGGAATAGACCTTGATGGTTATCGCGCCGTTCTGGGTGGCGTGGTTCGCATTGGTGACTAGATTGAGGATGGCCTCCTTGAACCTGTCATAGTTGATCAGCAGCGTTACGGCATGGTCGACCTCTTTTCTCAATACATTTCCGCGGTCATTCACAGCCGGTTCGAGCAGGGTGGTTATGTCGTTGATGAGGTCGGCTGCCGCCACTTCCCTTCGCTCGGTAATGGAGCTCTTTACAAAGCTGAGCGTATTATTAAGTATACCTTCGAGTCTCCTTACCTCGTCAACGATAATTTTAGCATGTTCCCTCAGGTCGCTGTCGAGCCGCTTCTCAAGCCTTCTGGCAAACCCGCCGATCGACAGCAGTGGATTCCTGATCTCATGGGCCACCTTGGCGGCCATTTCACCGAGCGCAGCCATTCTCTCGATCGAGGAGACCTTTTCCTTAAGCTTCTTTATCTCGGATACGTCACGCGCGATATGGACCGTGCCTGTCAGTTCGCCGTTCTTGTCGAACAGGGGCGAACTTGATATAAGGAAAGTGCCCCCGAGGTTGGGATCATCCACCTCGCCTACAAAGGGTTGATTTGTCGAGATCGTTTTATGATGCGGGCAGAGTTCCCATGGACTGTCCATACCGTGGAAGATTTCATAACATTTCCTGCCGATAATCTCATCGGGCGATTTGCCGATTTTTTCGGCAACGGCCCGGTTTATCTTCTTGATCGAATAGTCTCTGCCGTTGATGTACATCATGTCCGATATGGATTCAAAAATATTCTCGAGCTCCTGCTCAGCCTGCGTCACATGCTCGAACAGACGCAGGTTCTCGATAGCCGATGCGATCTGGTCCGTGAAGCCCTTCAGAATGTTCATGTCCTGATCTGTGATCGGCTTCCGCGAATAGAGGTTGTCGACCCATAAGACCCCTATTACCTTGTTCCTCGATATCAGAGGCAGCACGGCATAGGCCATTGTGTCCAGTTGCTGGATAAGCACGGGGTCCGAGAGAGGTTCCGTCCTCACGTCTGTCACGTTGAAAGGTTTTTTTTCCTTGACGGCCCGCGTAAGCACTGTATCGTCGTCGAGATTCACATCGATTCCGCAGCACAGACGGTCGATAAGTGAATCCTTGCTGAGCGGA
>JBGOVD010000162.1:0-5350 GCA_041477935.1 Dissulfurispiraceae bacterium
AACGGCGTTCTTAACAAGGAGACACTCGGAAAGATAGCGAGAATCACGGATGAAATTCTGAAGATAAAAGGTGTTGCGGCAAGGGACGTGAACAGTTTCCCTACAATCACCAATGTGACCGCAGATGCCGGTGTCCTGAGGGTCGCCCCTCTTATGACCGAAGTCCCCAGGAATGAAAAGGAGTTGGGGACACTGAAGAAGGACCTGCTTGAAAATCCCCTCTTCGTAAACCGCATCATCTCGAAGGACGGCACGATGACGGCAATTTATGCCCCTCTTGAAAAAGGCGCGAACGGCAAAGAGATAGCGGACAGGATACGGGAGATCGTAAACAAAGAGAAGGGCGAGGAACAGTTCTACATAGCCGGAGATCCCGTTGCCCGCGACACCTTCGGGGCTGAAATGTTCAAGCTGATGGCGATATTCGCGCCGATTGCCGGGGTGGTCATGCTCATTGTCCGCTATCTCATGTTCAAGGACCTCTTTCTGTCGGTTGCGCTTATGATGGACGCGATGATCAGTATCGTCTGGAGCATGGGGCTCCTTATAGCTTTGGGTTTTCCAGTCCATATCATGAGTT
Organism: Dissulfurispiraceae bacterium; assembly: GCA_041477935.1. Taxonomy (GTDB): domain Bacteria; phylum Nitrospirota; class Thermodesulfovibrionia; order Thermodesulfovibrionales; family Dissulfurispiraceae; genus Fen-1308. The sequence continues at coordinate 581 of JBGOVD010000162.1, forward strand.
CGATGGCGCCCGTATTCCTGATGGCCATTGCTACCGACAGTATGCATATATTCAACGAATTCTATTTCCGCTACAGGGAAAAAAGGGATAAGAAAGCCGCCATCATCGACACGATGAAAGCCGTGGGCCGCCCCGTGCGATATACCGCTCTTGCGACTGCCGCGGGGTTCGCAGTGCTTTTATTCATGAATATCATTCCGGTCAGGGTCTTCGGCGGCCTTATTGCCTTCGGCACCGTAGCCCTCAGGCTATTGAGTTTCAGTTTCATACCCGCGATGTTTACCTTCGTGAATGATGAAAAACTCGAAAAGGCTGCAAGGGAGGAAGATGCCGAAGCGGGCTGGACATCGCGGTTCCTCAGAAGGCTTGCAGGCTTCGGAGTACATAGACCGAAGGCCACCGTGCTTGTCGGTCTGGTGCTCTTCCTTTCAGCAATCGCAGGGGTATCGACGATAGTGGTCAATAACAATATGGTCGAGTGGTTCAAGAAGGACAGCGAAGTGCGCACAGCCGACAGAGAGATAAATAAGGCCCTCGGCGGCACGTCGCTCGGTTATATAGTAGCGAGCGCCTCTCAGGAGGATTTTATAAAAGAGCCCGAGTCTATGCGGTATATCGAGGGACTTCAGAAGCATATCGAGAAAATCCCCGTCGTAGGCAAGACATTTTCGGTGGCGGATTACGTCAAACGCATCAACCGCGTGCTGCACGAAGATGACCCTCGCTATGATACTATTCCGGATTCCAAAACCGCCGTTGGACAATACCTTTTTTTATTCAGCATGTCGGCAAAGCCTTCCGACCTGGACAATGTCGTCGATCCCATGTTTAAAGACGCGAACATCTGGGTCCAGCTCAAGACGTGGGATGCGGGAGCGATGCAGGAGGTCATAAAGGCTGCAGACGATTACAAGAAGGCGCATCCGACGCCCATGCAGCTTAAACCTGCGGGCATCGCATACTTCAACCTCGTTTGGAACCATGAGGTCCTATGGGACATGGTCAAGGGGTTCGGTCTCGCACTGGTCATAGTCTTTGGCATTCTTGTCCTGAATTTCCGCTCCTTCAAATGGGCCGCGGTCAGCTATTTGCCCCTGGTCTTCACCATCCTGCTCATCTACGGCGTAATCGGTTTTACGGGAAAGAGATTCGATATGCCCATCTCGGTGCTCTCCTGTCTCTCCCTCGGAATGGCTGTCGATTTCGCGATCCACTTTGTGAGCCGGTTTAAGCAGAGGATGGCGGAAATCAGGCAGCAGACTGCCGGAGGTCCTGATGCCGAAATAATTGCGGAAGCTTTGTTGTGGACCGCGGCCCGGCCCGGCAAGGGCATACTGAGGAATGCGGTCCTTTTTGCGGCTTCCTTCGCCGTCATGATGTTTGCGCCGCTCACACCTTATATAACAGTGGGCGCATTTATAGTCAGCATGATGATGCTCAGCGCAATAATGACAATAATATATCTGCCTGCTCTCATTACATTGTTGCAGGGATGGCTCTTTAAATCAGAAAGACAGGAGGCACTACGATGAAAAGAATATTATGGTTGCTTGTCGCTGCATCAATGCTGCTGATATTTTCGGGTAGCTCGTTCGCCATTTCCGCAGATGAGGTAATGAAAAAATCGCAAGGCGCCTTCCTCTACCAGGGAAAGGACTTCAAGTCACGGGTGCTGATGAAGCTCGTGAGCAAAGGAGGGCAGGAGCGGATAAGGGAAATGACCATGATCAGGAAGAACTTCGGCGCATCGGGCGGCGATCAGAAATATTTCATCTATTTCTTCCAGCCTGCGGACGTGAAGGACATGACATTCATGGTCCACAAGTATCCGGGCAGGGATGCCGACAGATGGCTCTTTGTGCCTGCGATCAGCATGGTGAGGAGGATTGCGGCGAAAGACAAGTATTCGAGCTTCGTAGGATCGGATTTCTCGTATGAGGACATCTCGGGCAGGAACCTTGAGGAAGACACTCACGCTATTGTAAAGGAAGATAAGATCGGCACGAAGAATGTCTATGTCGTCAAAAGCACTCCCAAGGCCGGGGATGCGGAATACAGCTACAAGCTCTCGTGGATCGACAAGACGAACTTCTTGCCTTTGAAAGAGGAATATTATGATAGAAAGGGAGAGCTTTACAAGGTATTCACAGCTGATGAAATAACGGATGTCAAAGGGTTTCCGACCGCAACGAAAAGGACGATGAAAAACCTCCTGAGCGGACACCGGACCGAAGTTGTATTTTCGAAAACAGATTACAATATCGGCGTCGAGGATTCGCTCTTTACCGAGAGATATCTGAAACAGCCGCCGAAGAGATTGATTGATTAATAAAGTGTCTTATAAAGCCGGGCAACTGCTTATTTGCCGCCATTCCGGCTTGTCCGGAATCTTTCCTGGTAGTGGCAACCCTATGTGGTTGCCCTTCCTCGGGCGGCCACGCAGGGTCGCCCCTATAAAAGCGGAAATCCGCGAGCAGCCATTGAAATATGAAAACTAATGTTATCTTGCTTATCGTTCTATTGCTGATATTCCCCATCTCAGCACATGCCGCCGATATAAGCCTGAACGGCTTTTTGCAATTGAATTACTCCTTCGATGCCGGGCATTCGAATCCCGACGGCGGGGATTTCAAATTGGCCGAAGAGAGGGTGCAGCTGAAACTGGAGGCCACGAAAGAGCCTTTCCATCTTTTCATCAAAACCGACGGCATCGTCGATCATCTCGATAAAACAGGACACCTGAAATTAAGGGAGGGCTATGCCGATTATACGGCCAAACAGTGGGACCTCCGGATCGGCAGACAGATCATTACATGGGGAGTCGGAGATTTGCTCTTCATAAACGACGTATTCCCTAAAGACTACGAGGCATTCTTTTCCGGCAGACCGCTCGAATACCTGAAGAAAGGCGTCGACGCAGTAAAGGTGGGGGCATATCCGGGCTTCGCTTCTTTTGAGCTTATCGCCATTCCATTTTTCGAGCCCAATAAATTCCCCAACTCAGACAGGTTTTGGCTGTTCGATCCTATGCCGGGCGTTACTAACAGGACGAAACAGGAACCGGCCACGAATCTGAAAAATACCGAAATAGCGATCAGGGCGTATCGTGAAGTGGCGGGCTTCGATGCATCCCTGTACTATTACCACGGCTTTTTCAGGCAGCCTTCCCTGCTTCCGGACAGCTTCTCGTCACCGACTCAGATAACTCTTATCTTCCCTGAACTCTCCGTTTATGGGGCAAGCTTGCAAGGGCGGGCACTGGACGGCGTCGTAAGCCTTGAAGGCGGTTATTACGATTCAAGACAGGATAGAAGCGGCTCGAACCCGATCATCCCCAACTCACAGGCAAGATATTTGATCGGCTATCAGAGGCAGATGTGGGAGGACTTTACGCTGGGACTTCAGTATTACGGCGAATACATGACTGACTATTCCAATTACAAGAGAAACCTGCCGGCAGGCTTCCCGATGGAAAGGAGACTGCGAGAACTCGTATCCATAAGGCTTACACAGCTCCTGAGGCACCAGACGTTGAAGCTTTCATTCTTCTCTTTTTACAGCCCTTCGGACGGAGACTATCTCTTGAATCCGGAGATAAAGAATAATTTTTCCGACCACATCTGGGCCGCCGTTGGGGCGAACATCTTCGGCGGCAGAAACAAAGCGACCCAGTTCGGGCAGCTGACTAAGAACGACAATATTTATGTACAATTGAGATACGAGTTCTAAAGGACTTGTGATGAAAAAAATAAGATTAAAGCTTATTAAGTTATTGCTCTGCATCCTGATCGTTGCGCTGTGCAGTGCCTCTGCAGCAGAATCCGTTGAAACCGTTTATTTCAGCGCGATCACACTCTATCATCCGATTGTGATGTACCAGAAGTACCAACCTCTCATGGATTATCTTACGAAAAACACCCCGTACAGATTCGAGCTGAAGTTGAGCCGGGACTACAGCGATATCATCAAGTTCCTGAAAGACCGTAGGGTACAAGTTGCCCTGCTCGGAGGAGTCACTTATCTCGAAGCCAAGCGGCAGTTCGACATTATTCCTATCCTCAAACCACTCGGCCATGATGGAAAGCCTTACTACCGTAGTGTCTTCATAACCAGGTCCGATAACCATTCGATCAATTCATTGAAGGACCTGAAGGGAAAGTCTGTTGCCCTGGCATCTGAACGCTCGACATCCGGCAACCTGACGCCGCTTTACGAGATTTATTCGAAGGGACACATCACTCTGAAAGACCTGGCCAAGCGCACGAACCTCAGATATCACGATACGGTGGCGCGGGAAGTGCTTAAGGGAAATTACGATGCAGGCGCGGTTATTGATGCTGTGGCCCACCGCTTTGAGAAACGCGGACTCAAGGAGATTGCAGTGTCCGACCCGATTCCAGGACTTCCGATCGTGGTGCGTGCGGATGCGCCTCCAAAACTCATAGAAGCCATAAAGCATGCGCTTCTGTCCCTGGATTACGAGAACCCCGAGCATCGTAAAATGATGGAACAGTGGGACGAAGAGTTCCGTTACGGCTTCGCCGAGGCGGCCGATTCCGATTATGATTCAATTCGGAAAATGATCCTCTACCTTAATGGGAAAGGCGTCAAATTGCCGTGAAAAGGGCTGCTATTGAAAAGATAAGGGTCTGGATATTCAGCCTTCAGGGAAAATTCTTTATAGTTGCGTCGCTATGCATCATAATCTTTACGACGATAGGGAGTTTTATCATCATATCGAGAGAAGAGAAATTATATCACCAGGACATA
>JBGOVD010000231.1:0-4405 GCA_041477935.1 Dissulfurispiraceae bacterium
GTCATAGATCTCTAAGTCCTGAGCCTTTTCTTGAAGCGAGAAATTTGCCCCTTGACCATTTCGGGAGAGGTTCCGCCAAAGGAGTTCTTGGCCTTTACAGATGCAGCAGCATCAATGCAGCTGTATATGTCGCTCCCTATCCGGGGCGAATGGAAACTATATTCTTCGGGCGTCAGTTCTGTCAATGTCTTGCCCTTGTCTAAGGCGTACCGGACAATCTTTCCCGTGACCTCATGGGCCTTTCTGAAGGGCAGTCCACGGCGCACCAGGTATTCGGCGATGTCGGTCGCTGTAGAAAACGCAGCACCGGCGCTGCTCTCCATTTTTACCCGTTTGAAGGCAATGCCCCCCAGCATTTCCGTGAGGATATTAAGGGTGGCCTTTACCGTATCGCAGGTATCAAACAGCGGCTCCTTGTCCTCCTGCATGTCCCGGTTGTAAGACAGGGGCAGTCCTTTCATCAAGGTCAAAAGACTGACGAGATTGCCGAATACCCTGCCGGTCTTGCCTCGCATCAACTCCGCGACATCCGGATTTTTCTTCTGCGGCATTATGCTTGATCCGGTAGTATAGGCATCCGAAATCTCGATGAATGAGAATTCCTCGGAGGACCAAAGAATCAGCTCTTCCGCGATCCTTGAAATATGCCCCATCATAAGCGATGAACATGAGATGAATTCAATCACTGCATCACGGTCGGAGACCGAATCGATGCTGTTCTCCGATACCCCGTCGAATGCGAGAAGTTCAGCCACATAAGCCCGGTCGATCGGCAGCGATGTGCCTGCAAGGGCGCATGCGCCCAGGGGCAGAATGTTTATACGCTTCAATGCATCGAAAAATCTCTCTCGATCACGCTCGAACATCTGGGCGTAAGCCATCAGATGATGCGAGAGAAGCACCGGCTGGGCCCTTTGGGTATGGGTGTAGCCCGGCAGTATGACTTCAAAATGACGCTCGGCTGTTTCTGTCAGCTTTTTCTCAAGGCCAAGCAGAAGTCCGCTTATTTCCCTTGTCTCGGCCCTTAGATAGAGCCTTATATCGAGCGCTACCTGATCGTTCCGCGACCTGGCGGTGTGCAGTTTGCCGCCGGCATCGCCGATCTTTTCGATAAGGGCAGATTCGATGTTCATATGGATGTCTTCAAGCTCCTCTCTGAAAACGAACCTGCCCTCATCGATCTCCCTATAGATTTGCTTCAAGCCCTTGACGATACGGTCACTCTCTTTTATTGCTATGATCCCCTGTTTGGCCAGCATGCGTGCGTGAGCGATCGAGCCTTCGATGTCGTACCTCCAGAGTCTCCTGTCATATGAAATAGACTCTGTGTACTTCTCGACGCTCTTCGACGTCTCTTCAGTAAACCTGCCTGCCCAGGGTTTTTTTGCCATCAATGCTCCTCTTCCTTATGCTTCTCACGTTCGGCTATCAGTTTCTGTGTAACGTGGGCAGGGAGTTCTTCGTAGTGTGAAAACTCCATCGAATAGAGCCCTCTGCCTGAGGTCATGCTCTGGAGCTGGTTTGCATAAACAAGCATCTCAGCCATCGGCACGAGTGCGAGGATCTTCTGGTTACCGCCCGCCTGCGGCTCCACACCTTGCACCTTGCCCCTCTTGGAGTTCAGGTCTCCGATGACCGCACCGAGCGTGTCATCGGGTACTACAACCTCTATTCTCATGATCGGCTCGAGTACAATAGGTTTTGCGTCCAGCACGGCCTTCTGAAGCGCCATGGATCCGGCAATCTTGAATGCCATTTCAGATGAGTCAACCGAATGATAGGACCCGTCTGTAAGCGTAACCTTCACATCGACCATCGGATAGCCGGCTATAAGGCCTTCCTTCAACTTCTCGATAACGCCTTTCTCTACGGCAGGTCGATATTGCTGTGGTATGACACCGCCGACAATCTTGTCGACAAATTCGAAGCCCCCTCCCCTCGGAAGCGGCTCGAAATCGATCCAGCAATCCCCGAACTGTCCGCGGCCGCCGGACTGTTTCTTGTACCGGCCCTGCGCCCTGGTTCGGGCTTTGATAGTCTCTCTATAGGCGATCTTCGGCGCTTTCATGGCAACTTCCACTCCGAATTTCCTCTTGAGTTTGTCGAGAGAGACCTCCAGGTGCACCTGCCCCATGCCAGACAGGATCATCTCTTTGGACTCCTCATCCCTCGTAAAGCGGATGGTCGGGTCCTCCTCGAGTATCCTGTGGAGGCCGATGCTCACCTTATCTTCGTCACCCTTGTTCTTCGAAGCTATAGCATACGAAATAATCGGCTCGGCAAACTTCACCTTCGGCAACACAAGCGGATGATGTTCTTCACATAGCGTGTCCCCGACGTTAGTCTCTTTAAGCTTAACGACAGCTGCTATCTCGCCGGCATTGACGGAAGCCACCGGCACATGTTTCTTTCCAACAAGATAAAAGACCTGCCCGATCCTCTCCTTTGCGCCTGACGTAGCGTTCAGGACAGTGGAATCGGCCTTGAGAACGCCCGAGTAAACCCTGAATATCGAAAGTTTCCCGGCAAACGGGTCTGCGACGGTTTTAAATACATAGGCAGTAAGCGGGTCCGTAGTGACCGGCTTGCGGTCGATTTCCTTTCCGTCCTTCGGATTCGTTCCCCTGATCGGCGAGATCCTGCTCATCTCCTCCGGCGTCGGCAAACACATAAGCATGAGATCCATCAGCTCTGTCACGCCTATATTCATCGTTGCAGAACCGCATGCCACGGGGATAAAACGCCTTGTAAGAGAGGCCTCCTTGATGCCCTTCATAACCTCTTCGGCTGTTATTTCACCGCCCTCGAGATACTTCTCGAGGAGAGAATCATCAGCCTCGGCGATTTTTTCGACAAGCTTTTTCCTATAATCTTCCGCAGTGGGTTTGAGGTCATCCGGGATGGCAGTTTCCGAAGCCTTCCCGTCCTTGTATACATAGGCCTTCATCGCGACGAGGTCGACGATACCCCTGAAGCTCTCACCCGCGCCGATCGGAATAAACAGGGGGATCGCCTCCTGGTCGAACGACTTTTCGATCTCGCTCAAGGCATTGGAGAAATCAGCCGCCTCTTTGTCGAGCTTGTTCACAAAAACGATCCTCGGCACCTCGAACTCGCAGGCATACTTCCAGATCTTTTCGGTCTCGGCCTTGACACCGGATATTGCGCTGATGATTACGACCGCTCCGTCGGCAACCCTCAGGCATCCCCGCGTATCTTCTATGAAATTGATAAATCCCGGGGTGTCGATAAGATTGAGGCGTGTATCTTTCCAGTCGCAGTAAGCAACAGCGGACGTGACGCTGATCTTGCGATCGGTTTCCTCCGGCTCGAAATCCATGGTGGTATTGCCGCCTTCCACGGTACCGACCCTGTCAATGGCTCCCGCGTTGAACAGAATGGCTTCAGACAACGACGTCTTTCCCGCTCCACTGTGTGCAATGATAGCAACGTTTCTGATGTGCCCTGCATCAAGCCTAGTCATAGACTACCCCCTCAATATATTTAAGCAGGGGAGCGGCATGCCGCAGCCCCTACCTCTTGCTGATAATCTCTTCGACAACGGGGACCAATTCTTTCTTCTTCTCGAACTTGCTGATAAGAAGCTTAACACCTAAGAATGATGCTGCCATGGATCCGAACCCGGCAAGCGCCGACATCATATCCGGATCGCTCGAAGGGAAAAAACCGCTCAGATATTCCTTGCCGACAACAGTGCCGACAACCAGTGCAAGCGCCGGTATCCCGTAGATCAGAAGCGTACCCTTCAAGTAGGTGAAGGCCTTGAATGATATCTTCACCGTGTCCCCGACCTCCGCGTGGATCGCGTTGAAGGCCTCGATTTCAGCGCCGCTCTCCGAGACTTTGCAGGCAGAACCCGCCGCGCAGGCGTCACACGCGCTCTGCCTCTTCACAGTGACGTAAGCCTTCGGACCATCGACCCTATTAACAACTCCGGTCTCTTCCATCCCTTTCAGCCTTTCTCCTTAAGTAGCTTGTACTCGATGCTGTCCACAAGTGCCTGCCACGACGCCTCTATTATATTCTCAGAGACGCCGACCGTTCCCCACCTGGCTTCTTCGTCGCCGCTCTCGACAAGTACTCGGACCTTGGCAGATGTGCCTTTGCCGGCAGTGAGTACCCGTACCTTGTAGTCCTGGAGTTTCACGCTCTTCAGTTCCGGATAGAACTTTTCGAGGGCCTTGCGCAGTGCGTTGTCGAGTGCGTTAACAGGGCCTTGCCCGGTGGCCGCCGTATGCTCGACATTTTTCCCAACCTTCACCATTATGGTGGCCTCGCTCATGGGATCTTCCTTTTCCTTCCGCTTCTCGATGATCACCCTGAAGCCTATCAGGTCGAAGAATCTCCGGTGAAGTCCGAGCGCCTTCTTGAGAAGGAGCTCAAA
>JBGOVD010000239.1:0-4357 GCA_041477935.1 Dissulfurispiraceae bacterium
CCTCGATTCGCGAGGCAATCCGACCGTGGAGGTCGAAGCAATACTGGATAGCGGGCTTGTGGGCTCCGCTATTGTGCCATCCGGTGCCTCCACCGGACAGAGGGAAGCGCTTGAACTCAGGGACGGCGACAAAAAGAAGTTTCACGGCAAAGGCGTGCAAAAGGCAGTCAGGAATATAGTCGGTGAAATTGCGTCAGGACTGAGGGGAATGGACTCCTTCGACCAGGCCTTGGTCGACAAAATAATGATCGACATGGACGGAACGGAAAACAAGAGCAAGCTCGGCGCAAATGCCATTCTGGGGGTTTCGATGGCGGTATGCCATGCGTCTGCTAACGAACTGAATGTTCCTCTGTATCGTTACATCGGCGGCTGCAATGCCAAAGAACTGCCTGTACCAATGATGAATATCATGAACGGCGGGGCACATGCCGACAACAATCTCGATATCCAGGAATTCATGATTATGCCTGCCGGCGTGAAAAACTTCGCATCAGCCTTGCGCGCCGGCGCCGAGATCTTCCAGACTCTCAAGACAATACTCAAAAAGAAAGGTCTCAATACCGCAGTCGGCGACGAAGGTGGTTTCGCGCCGAACCTCGGTTCCAACGAAGAGGCGCTCGCTATCATTATGCAGGCCATCACCGAGAGCGGTTACAAGCCCGGTAAGGATGTGCTGCTTGCACTCGACGTGGCTTCATCTGAATTTTTCGATAAGGGAAAATATCAGTTTGAAGGCCGCAAGCTCTCTTCTCCGGAGATGGTCGATTACTACGAGGCACTCGTCGGGAAATACCCCATACTCTCAATCGAGGACGGCTTGGCCGAAAACGACTGGAACGGATGGAAGCTCCTCACCGAAAGGCTGGGCAACAGGGTGCAACTAGTGGGCGACGATCTCTTCGTTACCAATACGAAGATCCTGAGTGAAGGAATACGGAAGAACATAGCAAATTCCATACTGATCAAACTGAACCAGATCGGCACTGTCACAGAAACCCTCGACGCTATAGAAATGGCGAAGAAGGCCCGCTATACAGCGGTCATCTCTCACCGTTCGGGCGAGACCGAGGACACGACGATAGCCGATCTTGCAGTGGCATGCAACACCGGATTCATCAAGACGGGTTCGCTTTCGCGCAGCGAGCGCATCGCGAAGTACAACAGGCTCCTGAGAATCGAGGAGGAACTGGGGATGACAGCTGTTTACAAGGGGCGCGGCGCATTCTATAATATCTAATGGCAAGAGTCGCAAGATATAGTGCAAAAACGCGGGGCCTGCGCCAGCAGGTCACGGGGGAGCAGAGAAAACGGACATATATCTTCTTTGCAGGCGTAGCTGTTGCCCTGGCCTATCTGTCTTACAACCTCGTGTTCGGAGATATGGGCCTGATAAAATACCTGGAGCTCAAGAAAAACAAAAGCCGTCTCGAGAGCGAAATATCCCAGGTCGGCAAAGAGAACAGGACAGTTAGCGAGCAGGTCAACTCGCTAAAAAAAGACCCTTATTTCATCGAGAAATATGCACGTGAAGAATACGGCATGGCAAAGCCTGACGAATTCATTTTTCAATACAAAAAAAATGACAAGTAGACCTGTTGCATAATCCGGAAAAATGAACGACAGGCCTCTGCACATAGCCTTCCTTTGGCACATGCACCAGCCGTGTTATAAGGACCCGTTCAGCGGCATATACACGCTTCCCTGGGTGAGGCTTCATGGCGTCAAGGATTACCTCGATACTCTTAAGATACTCGAAGAATTTCCGGACCTGAGACAGACCTTCAACGTTGTGCCTTCTCTCCTTGAGCAGCTTAATGACTACGTAGAAAATAACGCGACTGACCGCCACCTGGAGTTGACCATGAAAGCCCCCGGAGATTTGACTGCGGAAGAGAGGCTTTTCATTGTCGAGAATTTTTTTCTTGCGAACTGGGATACGATGGTCAAACCCTATCCCAGGTACTATGAACTTCTCGTCAAGAGGGGCTTGAGGTATTCCAAAGGCGACATAGGCAGAACGGTGCGTTACTTCAACGATCAGGACATCAGAGACCTCCAGCTGCTATTCAACCTCACCTGGATCGATCCCATGTTCAGGGAAAGTGATCCTTTCCTGAGAGGGCTTGTCGGGAAACAGAGGGATTTCAGCGAGGAAGAGAAGATAGTGGTGATCAACAGGCAATTCGATATCCTGAAGCAGATTATCCCTGAATACCGGAAGCTTTCTGCGTCGGGCCAGATAGAGATTTCCGTGAGCCCGTTTTACCACCCGATTCTTCCGCTGTTATGGGACACTGATTCGGCCCGTATAGCGATGCCTAATGTAAAGCTCCCTAAAAAAAGGTTTTCGCATCCGGAAGATGCTGTCAAACAGATAAAAATGGGGACTGAGTTCTTTGAAAAAAGCTTTGGTTACCGGCCTCTGGGTATGTGGCCGTCCGAGGGATCGGTGAGCGAAGAGGTCGCATCGGCCATACGCTCCGAGGGCTTTCGATGGGTCGCAACAGACGAGGAAGTGCTTGCCAGATCACTACAGCGCTCACTTCGGGGCGATGATGGCAATCCGACCGATCCCGCTTCAATCTATAAGCCTTACCATTATGACGGGCTGTCGCTCTTCTTCAGAGACCTTAAACTCTCTGACCAGATAGGTTTTGTCTATTCCGGCTGGAATCCCGAAAGGGCTGTCTCCGACTTCATCGGCAGGCTGACTCAGATAAGGGATTCCCTGCCGAACGGTCAGCCTCATGTTGTGCCTGTTATACTCGATGGAGAGAATGCATGGGAGTATTATCATAACGACGGCCATGATTTTCTGAATTTACTTTACCGCACTCTCACCTATGACAAGAGATTCAAAACGGTTACCATGTCGGAATATCTCGATGAATTCGGGCCTGGTGAACGACTGGAAAGGCTTCATGCCGGGTCCTGGATAAATGCCGATTTTCATGTCTGGATCGGACACGAGGAAGACAACCTGGCCTGGGACTATCTTTCACAGACCAGGGATGATCTGGAAGCACATTCCCGGGAGCATCCGGCTGCCGATCTTTCTGAAGCATGGAGGGCGCTATATGCTGCTGAGGGCAGCGACTGGAATTGGTGGTACGGCGATGAGCATACCACCGAAAGCCAGGACCAATTCGATGAGCTCTTCCGAAACTATCTGGTGAAGGTATATAAAGTCATCGGCAAAGCGGTTCCGCCGAATCTTTATATCCCGATACTGCTTGAAGACCGGAAGGTAGTCCCGGAGACCGAGATCAGGGGATTCATCTCGCCTAAGATCGACGGAATGGTTACGAGCTATTATGAATGGTACAACAGCGGACATATAGACGTTAAGAAGGGCGGGGGCAGCATGCATAAGGCCGAGAGCTGTATCAAGGACCTTTATTACGGTTTCAGCAAGGACAGCCTGTACATCCGCGTTGACCCGGTCGTTCCCTTCGACAGGCTCGATGACAAGGTTTCTCTCCTTATAGATATTTACCATCCCTTTGTCTATAAGATCGTTTTCGATCCCTCGGTAAATATTGCAGCCGCTTATGAAAAGAGGAACGAAGATTGGGTGCAGGTTGAAACGCCTCTGGAGGCTGCTTCTTCGGACATTTTCGAAATCGGAATACCTTTTTCGCTTATAAAAGCAAAGGAAAACGATGAGGTTCATTTCTCCCTCGAGGTTGTAAAGAGTAACGGAAGCTCGATTCCGGTTGGGGAAGAGGCGACCATTGTTGAAAAGAGCATTGAACGCTGCCCGTTGAGGGGACATGTCATGCTGACAGTGCCATCAGAAGATTTCGAGAAGCTCATGTGGTATTAGGCGGACAGGCTCTTGTCGTAGAGCTCCTTCTTGCTGATGCCGTACATTTCTGCTACTGTCCTGACCGCCTCTTTTCGTCCGAGTCCTTTCTTAATGAGTGCCAGCACTTCGAATAATGCCTCATCAAGACCGACCTCCTGTTTATGGAATCCCTCGATAATAATCACATATTCGCCTGCAATCATCCGGGTTTGGAGTGCCGTGAGCACTTCGGAAAGAGTGCCCCGAAGAATTTCCTCATGGAGCTTCGAAATCTCTTTCGCAAGGGCCGCTCTCCGATCTCCCAGGATTTCCCTTATGTCCGAAAGTGTCTGCAAGATCCGGTGAGGCGCTTCATAAAAAATGAGGGTCCGCGACTCATGTTTCAATTCATTCAGGCGTTTCTGTCTCTGCCCGCTCTTTGAGGGAAGGAACCCGAGAAAGGTGAACTCCTCGGTCGGGAGGCCTGAGACGGAAAGGGCGGCAGTATGAGCCGATGGTCCGGGTATGGGAATGATATCGATCTTCTCTTCGATGGCGCGTTTGATC
>JBGOVD010000021.1:0-12385 GCA_041477935.1 Dissulfurispiraceae bacterium
TAAGAATTCATTTAATTTTATCAATGTCTATGTCCCCAATATAATTTATATTTATTGTACCACGCGGACAGCGACTGTTCGGCAATCCGGCACTTTGATACATACCTTACTACCTAAACATGAGAAAGAGAAGGAGAGTTATGACTGAACCAAGCAAGGCCCCGGCGATTACCTCCGAAGGCGTATGGGCCTTTACCGTGACCCTGCTCTGCGCGATGACCGCGGCAAGCACAAAACCGATAAGCGAAACCGAAAAATCTTCGGTCATAAGCGTAAGCGCAAGCCAGAGGGAAAAGGCAATTGCACTATGTCCGCTGGGCATCCCTCCGCGAAGGGGATGCCCGCGCCCGAAACGGGCCTTGAGCATCACAACCAGAACCAGAATTATGATGATTGATATTAAAGCAATCTCGTTGCTCGTATGCTTTACAATATATACGTCTGCATCGAAGGCCTTTTGGACGTACGGAAAGAGAATTATATAGCCGATCACAACGGCGCCGAATGCGGTAACCAGGACCGCCCCGGCAGAGACGTCCTTTGCGATCCTGGCCTTCTCGCTGTATTCCGGCGATATCATATCGACAAGAAACTCGATGGCGGTATTGACCATCTCGGCAAGCAGCACAAGAATAACGGTAACTGCCACTATAAGAAAGTCGTGGCGTTGAACTCCCAGAACATAGCTCAATATAAGAACAGTTACCGCAGAGTAAAGATGATACCTCAGGTGCCGCTGGGTCTTGGCGGCGTAGAGTATCCCCTCTATCGCATTGTTGGCGCTATCGACCCATCTTCTTAAGGGCATTGAGCAGTTCCTTCTCTTTTTCTTTCATCTTCACGGCCTGATAACGGTTCTTTTCGTGGTCATATCCGATCAGATGGAGCAATCCATGCACCAGCAGAAGCGCGAGTTCCTGATCGAAGCTAACCCCTCTGTCCGCAGCCTGACGCGCGGCCTGGGCGGGACTGATCACGATGTCTCCGAGGTCCGCATTTCCGCGATTCATTGAAATACCTTCGAGCTGGGAAAAGGAGAGCACGTCGGTCGTGCGGTCGATGCCGCGATACGCGAGATTCAATTGACGCATCCTTTTGTCCCCGACGAGCAGAACGCTGATGCTCGATTCCGACGGATCAAAAGAAATGCCCGCCGCAAGGTTCAGGCCCCTGATCCTTTTGCCCCGGGACAGGCGTTTGAGTGCGCCTGCGAGTATCCGTCTGATACTAGGCGGATCTGCTCTTATCGATCTTTGGGAGTTCCTTACCGCTATTTCCATTATTGTAAGGGGTCTTTTCGACAGCATGGTCAGCCCTGTGGTGCGGGGCCTTCATCTCTATGTCGGGATATTCTATCCTTTTGTGGAATATGCTGGTAAGCACGAAGGTAAAACGCTTTTTAATCTCAGACATGTCCTTCAGGGTAAGCTCGCATTCGTCTATCTGCCCGTCAAGGAATATCTCATTAATGATCTTTTCGACCAGAGCGCTGATACGCGCCGAAGTCGGATCAGTCAGTGCCCGTGCAGCAGCCTCGACGGCATCGGCCATCATTACAAGCGCTGCAACCCGCGTCTGCGGCTTGGGCCCGGGATAACGGTATTCATCTAAATTGGCTGCACCGCTCTGGTCCTTCGCCTTCTGATAGAAGAAACTCATCAGCCTGGTGCCGTGGTGCTGCTGGATTATATCGAGGACGGACTTCGGCAATTTATACTGCCTGGCCAGCTCGGTCCCTTCCTTTACATGGGATACCAGAATCATTGCGCTCATATGCGGGGCAAGCCGTTCGTGCCTGTTTATCGCGCCCTGCTGGTTCTCCACGAAATATTCGGGCATCTTGATCTTTCCGATATCGTGATAATAACCAGTAACCCTCGACAATAACGGATTGGCCCCGACCGCTTCAGCCGCCGCCTCGGCGAGGTTGCCTACAATGATGCTGTGATGATAAGTTCCGGGTGCATTGATCATAAGGCTCTTCATCAGGGGCTGGCCCAGGTCGAGGAGTTCCAGCAGGCTTATGTCGGTGCTTATGCTGAAAAAGTATTCAATGACAGGCAGCATAATCGATACCAGCGCCATAATAAAGAACCCCGATGCCACAGCAAAGAAAATCCCGGCAGGCGCCGCCTCTGTAAAAAGATCGGATGTCAGCAGGAGTATAATGCCGGTCGTGACTATATTGACCACGCTGACATAAAACCCTCCCCTTATGAGGGCGGACCTTTTTTTGCACCTGATGACACTGAACGCCGCAGTGAGGCTCCCGATGAAAACATAAACCGGAATATACGGATTGTGGAACCAAACACCGGTAAGAAGGCTGATCACAAGCGAGAACATAAGTGCGGCATGAAAATCGAAGATAAGCGCTACGAGCATCGCCCCGACGGGTATGGGTGTGCCGAACATGGCTGTCATGCCGTCCGGGAACCCGAGACCTTTGCCCATACTGTAATTTAGATACTCGAATATCCTCCCTGTGAGCAGCGTCGCAACCAGCAGCAACCCGAGAAGGAGGACCATCTTATGCTCATTGATAAAGGCCGGCTTGTATCGTTTTATGTCCTTGAAGAAAATAAAATAGACCACCACCGACATAAAGAAACTGCCCATAAAGAAACTGGGATTCACCTCTTCCTGTATAATCAGCGCCGACAGAAATCCCAGACCGCTCAAAAAGGACATGCTCGCTGATTGCGCAGCATATTTTTCTTTCATCGCGGCGAGTGACGCCCGCACGTCCTTCAATGAGCGCGGTATGCTACTCTTCGGTGTCCCGTTTTTCATATCTTTCATAGGCCTGGACGATCTTCTGGACCAGTCTATGCCGCACTACGTCCCTTTCCGTAAAGTTGATGATCCTGATATCTTCGACACCCTTGAGAATCCTGATAGCCTCCACAAGCCCCGACATCTTTCCTGAGGGCAGGTCTATCTGGGTGATATCGCCGGTGATGACGGTCTTCGACCCGAACCCCAGCCGGGTCAGATACATCTTCATCTGCTCGGTGGTGGTATTCTGGGCTTCATCGAGGATTATGAACGAGTCGTTGAGGGTCCTCCCCCTCATAAACGCAAGAGGCGCGATCTCTATAGTACCCCGCTCTATCAGCTTGAGCGCCTTGTCGATGTCCATCATGTCGAAAAGGGCATCGTAGAGAGGGCGCAGGTAAGGACTCACCTTCTCAGCAATATCGCCGGGAAGGAAACCGAGCTTTTCACCTG
Source organism: Dissulfurispiraceae bacterium (assembly GCA_041477935.1). Classification (GTDB taxonomy): domain Bacteria; phylum Nitrospirota; class Thermodesulfovibrionia; order Thermodesulfovibrionales; family Dissulfurispiraceae; genus Fen-1308. The sequence continues at coordinate 3,232 of JBGOVD010000021.1, forward strand.
CCTCAACTGCAGGACGCACGAGAACTATGCGCGATACCTGCTTCTGAATAAAAGCGCTTATCGCCATCGCCATTGCGAGATATGTTTTGCCGGTACCGGCAGGGCCTATGCCGAAGACGATGTCGTTCTTGCCGATCGACTCTATATACTGCCTCTGTGTTTCTGTCTTTGGGATGATGAACCGCTTCTTCGACGAGACGGGTATGCTGCTCGTGAAAAGGCTCTTGACCGATACATCATTGCCTTCCGATATCGACCTGACTGCATAAGTAACATCTTCAGGTCTGAGCGTGTAGCCGTTCCTGTTGACCTCCCTGATCTCCTCCACAAGCTTCCCGGCCTTTTCGACGAGGTCGTCTTCGCCCTGGACCAGCAGCTTGTTGCCCCTGATGCTTATCGAAACGCCAAGTGATTCTTCAACGGATTTAAGGACCTTGTCGGCGCCTCCGTGAATGAACGGGTACTCCTTTTCCTGGTCAAGGTCCAATTCAATGGTCTTCGTAGATGCCTCCCGCTTAAATAAGACTAATCTTTTTTCTGTGCAGCGTGCCGCTATCTGCTGCCGTGGACAACGACACCTTCAATACCCTGGCCCTTCAGGCCGGAAGCGAGTTTTTCCGCTTCTTTCTTTGTAGCATAGTGCCCGATCCGGACACTTGACAAGGTCTTGCCGGACACTGGAGCAAGAGCCGTGATAAAGGCCTTATAGCCTTTTTCTGAAAGCTGATCCTTAAGCCGCTTGGCCTTTGCCGGCTCAGAGAAGGCGCCGATCTGGACCGCATAGACATGCTCACCCTTCGGGGAAACAGGCTTATGCGCCGGTTTCTTCACCGTCGGCGTAGACTGCTTTTTTTGGCCCTTGACAACTACATCTTTCTCCGCCTTCTTTTCCGGCGGCTGACTGTCCTCGGGCTTCTTTCCCTCCGGACTCCCCGGCAGTTCCCTGTGGGTCCCCGGGGCCGATGCGACCTCGTTTTTGCGTTCCGGTATCAGAGGGGTTGCTTTCGGAATAATACCCGGCGCGGCAGGAGGCGGCGCTATGGTCGGCTTCCCGGACGAATCAAGGACTGTGCGATCATCGGAAAGGAGAACTTTGTTGTCGGCTTCGACCTGCTTCACTATACGGTTCGGAGTTGCGCCTCCGTAGCCGAAAAAATAACCCAGACCGAAGCTGAAAAGGGCGGTCCCGGCAATCCCGGCTATCAGCATTCTCTTGCTGACGATTACAAGTGAAGAGGACGACGACTCGTTGCCCTTTTCCTTCATAAAATCAGCATAGCATCACCATAGGAAAAAAATCTATAACCCCTGGCAATGGCCTCATCGTATGCCTCCATGAGCTTACCGAAACCGCAGAATGCCGACGCCAGCATTAGCGGGGTCGAACGCGGAAGATGAAAATTGGTAAGAAGGACATCGACCGCCCTGAATTCATACCCGGGATGGATGAAGATATCGGTGGATCCCCTGATAATACCGTCGCCGTTGCCGCCTGCTTCATACCTGCCGCTTAAGAATCCCTCAAGCGCCCTGGTAGCAGTGGTTCCGACGGTTATCACCCTCTTGCCGGCCTTTTTTGCGCGGTCGATCTCATCCGTAAGGGATGCCTCGATCTCGAAATATTCGGACTGCATAACATGGTCGCTCAGACGATCGGTTTTGATCGGCTTGAATGTGCCGGGGCCGACATGAAGAGTAAGCCTGCGTATTATGACTCCCTTTACCGAAAGGTTTCGCAGGAGCTCACCAGTGAAATGAAGTCCTGCTGTCGGAGCAGCAATCGAACCGCATTTTTCGGCATAAACGGTCTGGTACCTCTGCATGTCGTCTTCATCGGGCGTCCTTTTGATGTACGGCGGCAGCGGCATGGACCCGCACCGTTCCAGTATTTCGGAGATATGCTTATCAGCGGCCGTACAAAATCTGAGACGTCTCGCGTCCCCTTCGACACCAGGGATCTCAAACAGTTCCGCTTCGATACCGCCCCTGAATGATACCGGCCCATAATACCGGCCCATGCAGAGGACTTCCCAGGCACCGCTTGCATCTTCCCTGACAAGGATCAGGTCGATCCCGCCGCCCGACGGCTTCGACCCCATGAGCCTGACAGGCATGACCCTCGTATTGTTGAGGATAAGCAGATCGCCGCTGTCAAGATAATCCTCAATGTCGATAAAAGACTTATGCTCCGCAGGACCATCCCTGCGAAGGACGAGGAGCTTCGACCTGTCGCGCACCGGCGCAGGTCGCAATGCAATCAGTCCATCAGGGAGTTCGAAATCGAAGTCAGCGGTTTTCATAAAGCTGTATTGTCGTGCCCGGATAAAAATAGTTGAGTATCTGCCTGTAGGTCATCCCTTCTTTCGCCATTTGGAGACAGCTCCACTGGCACATGCCCACGCCGTGACCGTAACCTTTGCCCTCGAAAACCATCAGACTGTTGTTCCTCGATATGCGGGTTATCAGGGTACTCGGCAGCCTGTCCCAGCCCATTTTTTTCCTCATATCGGTTGCAGGCACGGTCAGCTGTCCTGTTTCGAGCGTTATCTTAATCGCCCTCGCACGGCCCGATACCGTATAGGAATCGATGCCTATTTCTTTTATGCCCTGCAAATCAAGGGCCTTTTCTATCTCCGATACAGGGATTATTTTTTCCCACATGAAATAAGGGGACAACTCAGAGTTCGTCTTGACCGGTTTCAGGTATGGTAATGCTCTTCCGAAAACCTCTGCCGAGTCCTCCGTCATGCCTCCGCTCGTCGAATGATAAAAAGCAGCGATCGGCTTTCCTCCGTACGTCAATATCTCCCCCTTCGTTTCATCCACCGCCTGCTCGACATTCGGAGATATATTACCCCCCTTGTATGCCTGATCCAGGACAGTTGAGGTCAGATTATATGGGGCCCCCGGTGGGGAATTAAGTATCTGATAAATAGCATAAGTCCTGGCAGCGACGGCTTGGGCCTTCAGCGCCTCGATGTCCCAGCTGCTCTTCATCTCCGCTGCAACGACACCCTTGATATAATCTTCAAGCGGGATGTCGTTTATGACGTACAGACCCTTGTCGCCTTTCCAGACCTCGATGACGCCCGAGTACTTCAGCCCGCTCAGAAGTACATCACCTGCTGTTGCTCCCATTCGTGTCAAACGTTCCTCTTTGGAAGGCACCTTAAGGTCTTTATTGTCCATTAGCAGAACGCGTACGGATGTGCCGGCAAAAGAAGAAGGAATCAGCAGCCAGGAGCCGGTCGCCATAATAATAAATAAAAAACAAATAGACAGCATAATGCCTGGTATCCTGACATCCGGTTTCTGACTTCTATGCATTCATTTTCTCCCTATGAACCAAAAGATAAGGGTGAGCAGCAGACTGGAAATACGCCCCTACCGTTTGCAGTATCTTTCCATTTCAGAATATATGCAGCCGCAATATTTCTGGCTGTAGAGATCCATCTCTTTTGCCATACGGCGCCCTTCCCTATACCCGATGCGGAAATCTTCGGAATAGAACTCGACCCCGTACTTCTCCTGGAGACTGCGCCCTATACTGTTTATCATATCAATATTCTGGTATGGGCTTACCAGCAGTGAAGTAGTAAATGCATCGGCCTTGGCTTTCCTGGCCATCGAAGCGGTCCTCTCCAGTCTGACAGCATAGCAATAGGCACACCGGTCTTTTTCATGGTATACCACGTTCCTCAGGAATTCAGTCAGCCCGTAGCTGTCGTCATATTCCACATCGAGCCCCCAGAGGTCCCCGAGCTTCCTGAGTGCATCGAGCCTGCTTTTATACTCCTGATAAGGATGGATATTGGGATTGAACCAGAAACCTTTCACATCAATGCCGCGCCGCTGCAAAGTCCGGACTGGATAGACGGCGCAATTGGAACAGCAGATATGCATCAGGAGCTTCATGGGCTGCTTCCTTAGAATAGCCCCTGAGGCGCCATTTTGCCCAGATGCTCATAGGCCCTGCGGGTAGCCAAACGTCCCCTGGCGGTCCTTTCGATAAGACCTTCCTGGAGCAGGAATGGTTCGTAGACGTCTTCGATCGTATCGCGGTCTTCCCTTAGGGTTGCAGCGATAGCTTCTATTCCGGCGGGGCCGCCGTTGAATTTCTCGATGATGGTAATCAGCAGTTTCCTGTCGATTTCATCCAGTCCCAGCGTATCTACAGCGAGGGCATCCAGTGCCTCCCGTGTAATCTTCATGTCGATGATGCCTTCTCCCCTCACCTGCGCAAAATCCCTTATCCGCTTCAGTATGCGGTTGGCGATCCTCGGCGTGCCTCGTGACCTTCGCGCGATCTCGTCTGCCGCGTCGTCATGCAGTTCGATGCCGAGAAGCCGCGCAGAACGGTGGGCTATCGTTCCAAGGTCCGCCGGGTCGTAAAATTCAAGCCTGCAGATGACACCAAAACGGTCTCTCAGCGGAGAGGTAAGCAGCCCCGTGCGCGTGGTGGCGCCTACAAGAGTAAACCTCGGGAGATTGAGTTTAAGGGTCCGGGCATTGGGGCCCTGACCGATGATAATGTCCAGGCTGTAATCCTCCATCGCCGGATACAGGACCTCTTCTACGACCCGCGACATTCTGTGTATCTCATCTACGAAAAGTATATCTCGGTCGGAGAGATTAGTCAGGATGGCGGCCAGGTCGCCGGCCCTTTCCAGTACGGGACCGGAGGTAGTCTTGATATTTACTCCGAGTTCGTTGGCGATGATAGTTGCCAGTGTCGTTTTACCGAGACCCGGCGGGCCGAAGAAAAGGACATGATCTAGAGGTTCTTTCCTCATGAGTGCGGCGTCGATGAAGACCTTCAGATTTTCCTTGATCTTCGCCTGACCGACAAAATCGGCAAGCGCGCGCGGCCTCAGATTTATCTCGTAGGAGACTTCCTCCTGCAGGACTTCCGGGGTGAGGGGCACGATTCCGCCGTCTTCAATTTTCATATATTCAGTTTAAGATTAAGGAGTTAATCTTTAGTAAGATATTTTAACGTCTCTTTGAGCAAACTCTCAATGTCCCTGATGCCTCTGTCGTAAGCTTTGTCGAGAGCGTCCTGTGCCACATTCTTTTTGTATCCCAGATTGATGAGAGCGGAGAGAGTGTCGTCATAGAGCGCATCCTTCTTTTCCTTCAGCGTCAGCGCGGGCAGTTTCTCCCTGAGTTCGAGGATGATCCGCTGAGCAGTCTTCTTTCCGAGTCCGGGTACACGGCAGAGGGCCTCGACATCTTCGGAATGAACAAGACCGTAAAAGGTATCGGTAGGAATAGTCGAAAGTATGCTCAACGCGATCTTTGGGCCGATGCCGGATACCCCGATAAGGGTCGTGAATATCCTCTTTTCCTCTTCGCTCCGGAATCCGAAAAGCTGTAAAATATCTTCGCGTACATGCATATAGGTGAAGAGGAAAACCTCGGATGCCTCATCGGGAAGAGACGACAGGATAGAGAGCGGCACACTGACGCTATATCCTACGCCTCCCACATCGACTATCACACCGTCCGGCCTCTTGGAGATCAGCTTTCCTCTCAGCGAAGCGATCATCGTTTTACAACCTTCATCTGTTGCAGCTGCCCGCTCAAACCTGAGAGCGGCCCCTGCATGTTCGCGTGACACAGTGCTATCGCCAGCGCATCGGCGCCGTCCGCTGAAAGTTCATGACGGATTTTCAATATCTCTTTCACCATGCACTGCACCTGATATTTGTCTGCCCTGCCGTATCCGACCACTGCCTGCTTCACTTCGAGCGGGCTGTATTCAAAGATCGGGAATCCGCTGAGCGTCGAAGCGAGCAGGACCACGCCGCGGGTGTGACCCAGGCTCAGGGCGGCCTTGACTCCCTTGGCGAAAAACATCTTTTCGATCACAATCTCATCCGGCGCCGTTTCGGCGATCACTTCGGACAGCGACGTATAAAGGTCCTTTAATCTTTCGTGAAGAGGTTTGGATGCCTGCATGACAATACGGCCGGAGGAGATATAGACAAAGCCTTTCAGGCAGCGGCCCCCTTCAAATTGCCCGGCGGGAGACTTCGTTTCTTGAGCGCTGATAAGGCCGTACCCGCAATTGAGGCTTCCGGGGTCGATGCCGAGGATCTTCATTACCGGCTACCGGCCGCACCCCTGGACGAACTATTCCCTCTCGGCGCCTCGAAGAGTATCTCTTCGACAATCTGGCAGATGACATGACCGAGGGTAATATGCACTTCCTGTACTCTCGGCGTATCTTCGGATGGCACCACAAAGGCGTAATCGCACTTGGAGGCGAATTTCGTGCCCTTCGCACCGGTAAAGGCGATAGTCTTCACGCCCTTTTTCTTTCCCACTTCTACGGCTTTGAGGATGTTCTTAGAGCTACCGCTGGTGCTGATGGCGATAGCTATGTCTCCGGGCACGGCCAGGGTTTTAAGCTGGCGGGCGAAGATATCGGAAAAGTCATAATCATTGGCGATAGATGTCAGGACCGCCATGTCCGTATTCAATGTTATTGCCGGAAGACCGGGCCTGTCCTTCTTGAACCTGTTGACGAACTCAGCAGTAATATGAGAGGCATCGCATGCGCTTCCGCCGTTGCCGAAGAGATATAATTTATTCCCTTCGCTGAAGGCCTCGGCGATCATGCTCGACACCTTGGCAATAAGAGACAGGTGGGTCTTGACGAATTTTTCCTTAACCGCTGCGCTGTCCGCAAAGGCCTCTAGTATCATTTTTTCCATCGGATTAGTTTACCGTCAGAGGTTATGGTGAGTCAACAGGGATGTATTTGTGCACATAGATAAGTACAGACGGGCATGTAGCATTTTGTTAGGCTAAAAAGATGTTGACGTCTACAGAAATTAGGTAGAATAAAGCGCTTCATTGGATCTGGGTGAAGCTGCTCACTCCTCCCCCCCTGAGCTTTATACTCCGAAGTTTGTTGATATGACGATGAATGTATCGGTGATTTGATTGTAGCCAACGGCGACGCCTCTCGTTGACATAAATCTGGTGTAGTCGGCCCACTCATCTCCTTCGAGTCTACTTAAGAGTTCGTACTGTTTTGTTCCGCTGCCAAAAGAGGTCATTTCTTGGTAAGCGGGAAAGTCAATTTCTTCTTGATAGTTGTCCATAGTGGGGCTCCCGTTATAAATAAGTACCTATAGTATACTCTTTCAGCAAATTGGAATACGTGATCACAAATACACAGTAGGCGCTCCCCGAAATTTCTCGAAGAGCGCCAGCATGACAAAGGACTACGCTATGAAACCTGCTTTATAGCGCGCAACTTTCAGGCATTGTTCCCCGCAGCGCGGGGTACGTCCAGAATTCTTCGAACTTGACCGGTTCTGTCTTGCTGCCAGAAGCTACAGCTCCGCTTGCCTCGTCTACGGTGAAGTCGAGCATGCGGCACTTGAAGTTTTCTTCTGGATAAAGTGGAAGAATAACTATCGGGAAGAATTGGCTGTCAGGAACATTTTAGCTGAGGCGCAGAAGAAGCCAGTAAAGGATTATTTGGCTCAATTCGGCAGAATACGCTCGTTATCATATCAAGTATCGAATGATATTTCGGAGTTCGTTGAGTTAGCACGAAAACTTCTTATCCATGCTTATGAAATAAAATCTAATGAAACTCTCAAAATTTATCAACGTAATCGAAATGATATCAATAATGAAATCTAACTAGACCTTTAGACTGAAGCTGTCTTGAAATATGAGAGGAATGATCGAAATATTGTTTCCGTCAAGAGACATTGACTGTGCTTGTTAGCAGGTGAGAGACAGCATTCGACATAGTGGTCTTGATGTCTACTTATTATCATCGCCGCAGAGACACTGCTCTCTATGCAATATTTCTTCCGGCTATCAGTGGAAACTTACCTTTAATAGGGAAGTAATCCAATTCACTTTTCATATGCTAGTGCCCGGTTGGTCCCGAGGCGATGCTGTCTATCGGTACTTTAATAATTTCGATGCCTGTATTATCGAAACAACTACAGCTTCTGTCACCAGAGACTTGCGAGGGGATGCCACTGGCAGAATATCCCTTTCTGCTACAAAAATCACTGCATCGTATGCCATCTGACTTTGGTCCTATATTTCCCACACTCAATTGATGGGAAACAATGACAATAATAGGTATGATTGTTGCACAGATGGAAACCAGAATATGCTTTCTGTTTAAAGCTGGATAGTTTTCAAATTTCTTACCAGTGACAAACCCGATGATTACAGAGGCACTCCATACTGTCACGAAGCCAAGCGTGAGAATGACAAGAAGCATTTTACTGATCGACGATGGCCATGGATTGTCACCGAAAACATAAATCCAAAGAACGCCCGCAACAGCTCCAAAGATTACAAACGTAATTATCAAAGCGACAAAAAAACCGGGTATCCCAAATAATAACGAATATATATATCTTTTCTTCATTGCCATGTCATATTGGCCAGTCCTATTTAGTTCAACTAACGATAAACATCGCCACTGTCTTTAGTTGTCCCGTGAATACGATTGTTACTTTGTTTGATTCCTTTTTTTTGCCAAGCCAGCCATGTGCTGATTTCTAACTTGCTTTCTTCTGGCTTTTTCTTTCTCTCTGCAACCCCGACAGTGGACTGCATTGGAATTGATATTACCCTTTGCCACCTCATACCACCATTTTTGCTGGTCTCCAGTCCATACTTCCTCTTTGCCACAAGCACGACAAATAATAGCTTTATCTATATAGAATCTTGGCAAAACATCATAGGTATTGTTGTGGCTAAGTTCATTTTGGTCTGCCATTACAGCGCCCGGTGGTGGAACTGTAGTCGTATTTAGAGTATCGATACCGTTTAACAATCTTGCTCTATTGAGAGCACTCTCTTTAAGGCGCTCTTCTTTTGTTTTCTTACTTGTCATTTTCTATCTTGCAATATGCTTTAAATATGCAATATTAGTTTATCATCTGTTTGTGTCTCAGCGAAACATGCAGGCTGCAAAGTTGCAGAGGCGGGCTGCACGACGGGATGCGACATAATAATCTTGATGTCTACTTATAATCGCGATAGCGGCCGACATGGTGGATATGCTTTGTTTCAAGCGGAAGTTATCGCACGGCTCGTGGCCGAATCAGACTTTGCCCAACGTGGGTAGAAGTCCTTCGTTTGTTGGCTACTAGAAGTGGCGCGA
>JBGOVD010000304.1:0-3598 GCA_041477935.1 Dissulfurispiraceae bacterium
CCTTCACCCGTGTCGGATATGACGATCTCAAGCCCGGGAGCTTTTTTCCTGGTCAGGACTGTGATGGTCCCGGGAGGTTTAATCGCCTGGATAGCGTTTATCAGCATATTCCAGAGGACCTCCTCCAGCTGAAGAGGGTCGGCATGCACGCTAGGTAAGGGTTCGCCGAGCTGAAGCTTTACCGTGATGCCTTCCAGCGTTTCCTGCAAGGTCAACGCATCGACCGTCTCCCTTATGGCAGCGTTGACGTCGAATCGCGAAGGATTTATAGCCGCGTCTTTGGCAAAAGATAAGAGCTGTTTCACGATGTTTCTCGCACGTATCGTCTCGCGTGACATAATCCTGAGCATCTCGCGGCGCGGATCGTCCTCGGGCATCTTCTCAAGAAGGAGATTAGAAAATGTGAGCACGGAGGTCAGAGGGTTGTTGATCTCATGCGCCAACCCGGAGGCGAATACCCCGATGGCAGCGAGCTTTTCGGCCCTCACGAGAAGAGACTGTTTTTCCTGCAGTTCTTTCAGGCTTCCGTCCAGCGACTCGAGCACGTTCTTGAGGATGATCTGCATGCTGTTGAAACTCCTGCAAAGGGAGGCAATTTCGGCATCTCCGGCGATATCGATCTCTGCGGAAAGGTCTCCCATAGCTATCCTTTGGGCCGAGTCCTTCAGTTTCCTGATCGGAATCTCGATGCTCTGCGCCAGGTGAAGGCTGACGACCGCACCTGATACGAGTATTATCACCGCTCCGTACAGAAGCAGGTCTGTAGCGCGGCCTATCGCCCCGTCTATGGCAGCTCTGTCCGGATGGTCTCCCGTTGCCCGACCATCAACGGCGGCATTCAGGCTCCCGCGCAGGCCGGTCAATTCCCCGTATACAAGAAATCCCATCACCGCGGTGAGGGAGACATAGAAGCCGAAGATGAGTATCAGTTTTTTCCGTATTGTCATGACGATCAGAGTTCAAGCTGACGGTACGTTTATCATACCCCAAACCTATGCATTTGAGTATGTTATAATTGCTAAATATGAAAGTATGCGCCGAAACATTGGCGACATTAAGGAGAGGCATACGATGCTTAAAGCCGACTGCCTGGCGTTATGATCGACAGGCTGAGACGGAAAGTGGCAAACTGGAGCAAGAACCCAGGCATGACAGGCCTGGGTTCTTGCTCGCTTTCTAAGGAAAAGGACCGCTATAGAAGCCTGAGGACAAGAATATTCGTCCTGATCGGCTCCCTGGCCGGAATCCCGCTTGTCGTCATCACCGTCATTAGTTATGTATGGCTTCAGAGCGCCCTCAAGGAAGATTTCAACAACCAGCTCAAGGGGGGGGTCGAGAGCACGAGGCAGTCCATAGAGTTCTTCATAGAAGAACGAATATCCGCCCTCAGGTTCCTCGCTTCCGCAAATTCATACGGGCAGCTGTCCGACGGGAAATATCTCAACGATATCTTCATCAAATTCAAAAGGGAATTCGGCGAGCTCGTCGACCTCGGACTGATAGATTCCAGCGGCGTTCAGCTCACGTATTCAGGACCATACGACCTGAAGGGAAAGATCTACTCCAACCAGGATTGGTTCAACGCGGTGGCGGTCAGGGGAGTATATGTCAGCGATGTATTCATGGGTTACAGGAAGATCCCGCATTTCGCCATCGCTGTAAAAAAGGAGCTGCCCGAAAAGGGTACGTTCTGTATACTCAGAGCAACGATAGACATGGCGACCCTGAACCGGTACATATCGACTGTTAAACTAAAGGGCAGGGACGACGCCTTCATCATTAACAGGGATGGCATCCTTCAAACGCAATCGAGGTTCCATGGCAATGTCCTCGACAAGGTCAAAATAGATGTCCCTCATCCCTCTGATACGGTTTCGCTGAATGAAATCCGTCAGGCCGGCGGAGCGCCATTGATCCTCGGGTTCACTACCATAAAAAATTCCCCCTGGATTATCGGCGTTACCGTAACCTCGACTGCTCAGTCCAAGCTCCTCGACCTGCTGACGAGCGACATCGCCGCGATATATTTGGCGCTTGTTCTCATCGTCCTGGGTATCATAGCGAATATGAGGATTACCGCTACTGTTGTGAACTGGATCAGGGAGGCTGAACAGGAGCGGGAAGAGGCGATTGTGCAGACTCATCACACGGGCAGGCTGGCTTCGATCGGCCGTCTTGCGGCAGGGGTTGCCCATGAGATTAATAACCCGCTTGCTATCATCAACGAAAAGGCAGGGCTGATGAAGGACCTGATGCTTATGTCCAACGAGCCTCCGGACAAGGAGAAATTCCTGGGTTTGATCAAGGCAATTTCCGACAGCGTAAATCGCTGCCGGACTATCACCCATCGTCTTTTGGGCTTCGCGCGGCGGATGGATGTGCAGCACGAGGAGATTGACCTTAACGATACGATCAGGGAGGTCATCGAATTCCTGGACAAGGAGACCCTCTACCGGAATATCAAACTCGAGACGCGCCTGAAGGAGGACCTGCCGAGGATCGTCTCCGACAAGGGCCAGCTGCAGCAGGTCTTTCTCAATATTATTAATAACGCCATTGACGCCGTACCGGACGGCGGTATGATTGTTGTTTCGACCGAAGTGAAGGACCAGGACAGAGTCAGGGTCTCCATAGCGGACAACGGGCAGGGCATCCCGAAGGACATGATCAAGAATATCTTCGAACCGTTTTATACAACCAAGAGTAAAGGCAAGGGAACGGGCCTCGGTCTGTCTATATCGTATGGCATAATACAGAGGCTCGGGGGCGACATATTGGTCGAGAGCGAAGTGGATGAAGGTTCGACGTTTTATGTCGAATTGCCGATTCGGGCAGCGGGGCAATAAGGAGGTAGTTATGGCACGAGCTAAAGTGCTTCTGGTAGACGACGAGATCGAATTTGCAGCGACCCTTTCAGAACGGCTCAATATAAGGGGTTATGACACGAGTGCCGTATATTCGGCCGATGCCGTCCTTGACAAGGTGCGGAGCGACATGCCGGATGTGGTCATTCTTGATCTGAAGATGCCCGGAACAAGCGGGCTGGATATTCTGAAGGCGATCAAGCAGTTCAATCCCTCTATAGAGGTGATTCTGCTGACGGGGCATGGCTCTGAACAATGCACCGCCGAATGTGAGTCGGGGGGGGCTTTCGACTACATAATGAAACCGGTCGAAATAGACAACCTGACCGTAAAAATAGACATGGCATTGGAGAAGAAAAAGAAATGAAGGACCTGTGCCTCTCTTTCATAAACAGGATACTTTCAAGCTATACACATGAGGTCAGGAATTACCTCGCCATCATCAAGGAGACCAACGGCCTGATGAAGGACGTCATGCAGATAGGCAAGTCCCGTTCAGTGGAGGCCAAGCAGTTTCTGGGCTTTATAGGGTGCGTCGAGGAACAGATAGCCAGGGCTACAGCAATCACCGATTATCTCCATCGTTTTGCTCACCGCATGGATTGTGGTTGTGTCTCGGTGCATATCAACGAACTAGTCGAGGAACTCATTGCCCTCATGACCCGCCTTGCCTATAGGAAACGAATAACATTTGAGAAAGACCTCCGCGGAGGTCTGCCGTCTGCCGTAATAAA
>JBGOVD010000256.1:0-4153 GCA_041477935.1 Dissulfurispiraceae bacterium
CGAAAAACATCCAGCAGGTTTTGTAGGAGCATTTCTTATCGGGATGGCCTTTGCCGCAGGATGGACTCCATGTATCGGTCCGATCCTGGGGACTATCCTGATATACGCGGGTTCGCAGGCCTCGGCAACGTATGGGTTAAAGCTCCTTGCAGTCTACTCTCTCGGGCTTGCTGTTCCGTTCATCCTTTCGACCCTCGCCATAAATATCTTCTTTTCGTATACCCGCAAACTCCAGAAATTCATGCGGGGCGTGTCGATCATAAGCGGCCTCGTGCTGATAGCTTTCGGCATTATCCTCCTGACGAACAACCTCGGCTGGCTCGCCGGCTTCTTCCCGAATCTCGATATCAAGATTTAAGCAATTATAAAGGAAGATACAAAATATTATGCCCATGATTTTGAAGGTTGTTGTTTTCGTCAGAAAAAAGCAAAGAAACCGGCGAAGAAAAAAAACGATACCTAAGGCAGACGGCTGAAATTATCGTACTGCTCAAAGTGGCGATCAAAGGCGAATGATTTTCTGATTCTCAGCGATTTCATCAGCGCAAAACTTGTGCAGTCGGTGAAACTGAAACTTTTATCGGCGTACTGCCTGAAAATGACGAAGGCCGAGTCTTCCAGCGAGCGAGTCACCGCGATTATCTCGAAAAAGCCGCTCCGGGTGAGGTTGTCCCTGAAGGCAACGGCAACCTGGTGCGAAATCTTTGCCCGCAGGTAGTTGATCGTCTCGCAAACCACGAAATTAGATGTTGCGAACTTTGCTCCCTTTTCCTTCATGGTTTTATAAAAAACGACTGCTGCTTCATGGTTTGCGTCGTCGCTGTCCGTAAGCGCGATGAATGCCCCGGTATCGACAAATATCCTCATCTCTTTTTCCCGTACAGATAGTGGTCGTGATGGACAGACCCGTCTTTGCATCCTGAGTGTGCAGAGCCGATGATGTTCTCGAATGAATCGTCGCTCGGTTTCGCGCTTTGCGGAATCACCGTGAGCGATAGTTCAATAGCCTCGCAGATGAGTCTGTTGACACTTTTCTTTTCTTCTACCGCTTTGTGCTTCAACGTTTTCAGCAGTTCTTCCGGCATTCTGATGTTTGTTGCGACTGTCATGAGATGTTCTCCTTTCCTGGTCAGCACATCTAGTGATATCATGATACTATGATAATAGTATAGCAAACTCGGCTTAATAAGTCCTCAGCAGAACGAAGAAGAGCAGGCAGGGGAGGATAAAGATGGTCATAAAGATGTAGGCAAAGAGACCCCGTTTCAGGATATAATAACAGGCTATGAAAGACCGTTACGAATTCAATGAAATCGAACTGAAGTGGCAGCAATATTGGGCTGAGAACAAGCTCCACAAGAGCGAGACCGATCCTTCCAAAAAGAAATTTTACTGTCTCGAAATGTTTCCCTATCCATCCGGTAAGATCCATATGGGCCACGTTCGCAATTACGCCATTGGCGACGTCATCGCCCGTTACAAGCATATGCGCGGCGTCAATGTTCTTCACCCGATGGGATGGGACGCATTCGGGCTTCCAGCTGAGAATGCGGCGATCAAGAATAATGTTCACCCCGCTAAATGGACCTACGAGAATATCGAATCCATGAAGAAGCAGCTAAACCGCATGGGCCTGAGCTATGACTGGGACCGTGAGGTTACTACCTGCAGCCCTGAATATTACAAATGGAACCAGTGGCTCTTCCTGAGGCTCTATGAGAAGGGCCTCGCATATAAAAAGGCTTCGTACGTAAACTGGTGCCCCTCCTGCACCACGGTACTCGCAAACGAACAGGTTATCGACGACCAGTGCTGGCGCTGCGACAGCGTAGTTGTTCAGAAGGAGCTCGAACAGTGGTTCTTCCGGATCACGGCCTATGCCGAGGAACTGTTACAGGGCTGCGATGAGCTTAAGGGTTGGCCCGAAAGGGTAGTGACGATGCAGAGAAACTGGATCGGCAAGAGCGAAGGCGCCGAAGTCGATTTCACGATAGATGGACGCAGTGAAAAGATAAAAATATACACGACGCGGCCGGACACGCTTTTCGGGGCCACATTTATCTGCCTCGCGCCCAACCATCCTCTGGCTAAGAAGCTTGTCGCCGATCCGGATAAGATCGCTCCGCTCATGGCCATGTACGGCGATTACGAAGAAAAGCTGGGCCTCTTTACCGGCGCATACGCTATAAACCCGCTTACCGAAGAAAAAGTCCCAATCTATCTCGCCAATTTCGTGCTCATGGAATATGGCACCGGCGCAATTATGTCTGTACCGGCGCATGACCAGAGAGACTTCGAGTTCGCGAAGAAATATGACCTGCCTATCCGGGTTGTAATCGTCCCTGATGTAGGGGCAGGTCTTGTGCCTGCCGAGGATGCGCAGGAAAGCGGGCAGCCACAAGGGCTGCCCCTACAATCAGCTTATGCCGATGAAGGCATCCTGGTCGAATCCGGGCAATTTTCCGGACTGCCGAGCGGCGAGGCAAAGTGCAAGATCAATAAGTACCTCGAATCTAAAGGTATCGGCAAGGGGACAATCAACTACAGGATACGCGACTGGGGCATTTCCCGCCAGCGTTACTGGGGAACGCCGATCCCGATGATCTATTGTGAAAAGTGCGGAATCGTGCCGGTCCCTGAAAAGGACCTGCCCGTCATACTGCCGGAGGACATCAAACTCACCGGCACCGGCGGCTCACCCCTTGCGGAGGCGGAATCATTTATCAAAGTGGCCTGTCCGTCATGCGGCAGCCCTGCGCGGCGTGAGACCGATACGATGGATACGTTTGTCGATTCCTCGTGGTACTTTGTCAGATACTGCTCGCGCAAAGATGAGGACCCGCTTGATAAAACTAATATCGGACACTGGATGCCGGTGGACCAGTATATCGGCGGCATCGAGCATGCGGTGCTTCATCTTCTTTATTCGCGCTTCTTCACGCGCTGCATGAGGGACCTCGGCATAGTCGGCGTCAGCGAACCCTTTGCCAACCTGCTCACACAGGGGATGGTCTGCAAAGAGACACTCAAATGCCCCGAGCACGGTTGGCTCTTCCCCGAAGACATGAAGGACAATAAATGCTCTGTCTGCGATAATCCGGTTGAGGTCGGCAGGGTCGAGAAGATGTCGAAGTCCAAGAAAAATGTTATCGATCCTGATGTGCTGATCAACCGTTACGGCGCCGACACTATGAGACTATTTTCCCTGTTCGCCGCCCCTCCGGAGCGCGACCTCGAATGGTCCGACAAGGGCGTCGAAGGAGCATATCGGTTCCTGAACAAAATCTGGGGCATGGTATATAAGCATGGCGCGAATGCCGAAGTTGCGGCCTCCTCGACCGGAAGCACCAAGGCCGCGGCGCTCCTCAGAAAGACGCACCAGACTATCAGGAAGGTCACCGACGACATCGAAAAAGATTACCATTTCAATACAGCCATAGCCGCGCTCATGGAGCTGATCAACGAAATATCTTCATTCAGTCCTGATTCCGACGAGGACAGGGCTGCAATATCGACGGCGATCAGGAACATGCTGCTCATGCTCGCCCCCTTTGCGCCCCATGTATGTGAGGAATTATGGGAAACCATCGGCGGCTCACCGAGCATCTTTGCGCATCCATGGCCCGAATGGGATGAAGCCCTGGCAAAAGATGAGGAAGTCGAACTTGTAGTTCAGGTCAACGGCAAGCTGCGGGCCAAGATATTGGTCTCTGCCGGCTTGAGTGATGACAAGGCAAAGGAACTCGCACTCGGCGATTCCAGGATCGCGGAGTTCCTCCAGGGCAAAGAATTGGTGAAGGTTGTCGTGGTCAAGGGGAAGCTTGTCAATATAGTAATTAAATGAGAAAGCGGAGGATTCGGCCCATGAGAATCATGTTGGTTATATCGTTGTTGACGGCTGCTCTTATTTCAGGGTGCGGATATACGCTTCAGGGAAGGTCCGATCTCCCCTTTGACAACATATCTCTCGGCGCCATTGAAAATTCGACTGTCGAACCCAAGCTTCAGGACAGAATGAGCAGGCTGCTTGCAGAGACGCTTATGGAATATGGCGTCGATGTGCGGCCTTCGGCGGCAAACAGGATAGAGGGCACGATCTCGCAATTCAACCTCATCCCCGTATCTGAAAAGTCACTTTCCGCAATAGAATACC
>JBGOVD010000387.1:0-2625 GCA_041477935.1 Dissulfurispiraceae bacterium
CACAAAAGCCGTCAGGACAGCGGCTAACGAGATGATTATTCTTTTCCTCAGGTCCTCGAGGTGAGCGGTAAGGGACATTTTATCATCAAACATCTACTCCTGCACCTTCCGCTCTTTTTGATCAGACGATTGATCAGGCATTTCACCACTCTTCTGCTGTTCAACCTCGGGCTTTAGCCCTGCTAGTTTGCCCCTGGCGCGTATAAGCGCCTTTTGTGCCATACTGATCTCATTTAAAAGAACCAGCCGTTCCTCTTGCGAACCTTCAACCTTCTGCTGCTGTTCCTCTTGCGAACCTTCAACCTTCTGCTGCGGGTCCTCTTGCGGGCCTTCAACCTTCTGCTGCGGCTGTGCTTGGGGCGCCTCATTGATCTTGAAAAGGTCTTCGCTCTTGAACAATTCGTTCTTGAGAGATATCGGGTCAAGACCCTTCAATGCATTGATGTCTTTGACGTCGTGGAGTTCGGCATCAATCTGGTCCTTGACCCCGCTAAGAGCTTTTTTCATCTCTGCGATTCCCTTTCCCATAGCATGGGCAATTTCCGGCAGCCGTTTCGGACCGAAAACAAGGAGAGCTACAACGAAGATAAGAACAAGTTCCTGAATGCCGAGATCGAACATAGAGAGTAATTATATCACAAACTAGTCTTCGTAGACTTTTTGAATTTTGGTTTTCTGGAGAGGCAATATAACACTTACTGAAAAAAGCAGCCTGAAATCGGGTGTTCTGTTCTTGAAGTCCCATCCCGCTCCGATAGTCGTAAAGATATTGTCGCTGGTTGCTACCCGGTATCCCAGCCGCCATTCAAGGAGGTTCAGCTTCCCCTTGTCGAAATCCTTCCTGCCGACAAGTTCAGCAAGAAACTTGGTATTATGGGTCACGGCAATTTCTGCTCCAAGGTTTAAATCGTACTCATCGTGCAGTTCATCCTTCCCAGGTACAATATACAACAGGTTCATATGACCTTTGAATGGTCCCAACTTCTTGGTTAAGAGCAGTCCGCCTCCCACCCTTCCGTTTGTAGAAATCTGATCATTCTCCGAAGGCGCCGAAACAGTCAGCAGATAAGCGAATGCAGGCAAATAGTCTGATTCGTCCAGAAGTCTGTGCTTCACGCCGAAACTGACATCTTCGAGACCTTCACCGCCATCTTTATGGCTGAATACGTACGGCAGGGAAAACATTACCTCGAAACGATCATGCAAACCAAAAGCGCCTTTTAGAGTGGTGCGATAGAAATCGGGACCGACCGATTTTTCAAATTCGAGGCTAACGCCTACATGGTTTTGTTTCAGCGATTCAGCGCTGAATGTCGAGAAAACGCCATATGGCGGGACAGGCTGCAATCCTTTGACATCAAAGGCTTCAACAGAACTGGTAAAAAGGAAGGCAAGACCGAGCAGAAAAAAATACAGGCATTTCTTCATAGTTGAAATGAGAATAACAAAAAAGGTCTCTTTAGTCAATCTTCTCCATCACTTGCCGAAGGGACATATGGGATACCTGCACTCGGGGCAGTTCATGCAGAGGCCGCCGTGTCCGAGTTCTGCCAGTTCTCTCCTGCCGACTTTTTCCCCTGCAAGGATCCTTGGCAGAATAAGATCGAAAACTGTATTTTTGTGGTACATACCGCAAGCCGGAATGCCGAGGATGGGAATAAGCGCGGAAGAGCGGAAGTCTGGAAGCTCGGAAGTTCGAAAGGCTGCTTTTTTCGAAGTGCTATCATTTTGGAGGTCTTTGACTTCTGAGCTTCCGATCTTCCCGGCTTCCGCACTGACATATGCCACAAGAAACATAGCACCGGGAAGCGCCGCAGATCCGTAAGTCATATCGACAGCACCCAGGTTCCTGATAGCGAACCTCGTTACATCGTCGGGATCGACAGACATTCCTCCGGTCGTAATGAGGAGATCGGCGCCTGCATCTATCAGCTCCCGTAATCTCTGCTCGATCATCCGCTCATCATCCGGAGCATAATAGATGCCTGCTATTTCGCCGTCAAAATCCCTGATCTTCTTTTCTATAATGGAAGCAAATGCATCCTTTATCTTTCCAAAATAAACCTCGTTTCCAGTAATAACGACGCCGGCCCTGGGCTTCTTCAATTCTCTGACTTCTATGGCCTGCTTAACAGCGGCGACTGCCTTTTCAACTGCATCCTGTTTAACAACGAGGGGGATGGCTCTTGTCCCTGCAACGGTTTGACCTTTCTTCACACGGGTGTTGGTGTGCAATGTTGCACACATAACGTCATCTGCCATGTTGAAATTGACCAGGGCCTGCCTGTCGACCTTGAGCAGACCGTCCCGGCTGGCTGCAATATTGATCTTCCCCTCTTTAGGCTCCCCTTGCATCTCTACGCCATCTCCCATAAGGGCCGTCGCAAGCCTGACGGCAGCGTCGTCTTCATGCATCTCATCAGCCCCGATATTCAGGACGTAGAGGTTTTCCTTTCCGAGTCTCTGCAGATGGCAAATATCCTGGCTCCGGACTATATGCCCCCGTCTGAACGCCCTTCCCTTGAATTCCCCGCTGCGGATCTCGGTTACATCGTGAGCAAGAGCCATTCCCACTGCATCGTTCACAGGGATAGTCTTGATTCCCTTTCGCTGTTTCGGCATACC
>JBGOVD010000139.1:0-5938 GCA_041477935.1 Dissulfurispiraceae bacterium
CCGGAGATATTTGCGGGAATCAAGAGGGGAACGACGAAATATGGGATGGTCGATATAATGCAGGGCAAATATTGCGGGACATGTCACGGCGCGGTAGCCTTTCCCGTGCTCGATTGCCAGCGCTGCCACACCGAACCAGTCGAGTGAAAATTATGATTATCAGATCTTTCTTAGACGGGGGAATGAAAAGGGATCACTGCCGAATGTTCCACAAGCTGCTGCCGGCTGTTATTCTCTTGCTTTTCGCCTGCGCCTTGGGACCGCTGCATGCATGGCCGGAAGTGCCGTTCAAGCAGGAGTTCGAAGATATTTGCTCCCGGACCTCGGACGCAGAGTCTCTTTCCGTCCAGGAGTTGGAGGGCCTGATAGCCCGCTGCGATAAACTTCGGCCCGCTATCGAAAAAACAGGAGAGCCGGAACGGAAGATTTACCTCAAGCGTCTAAACATGTGCAAGGACCTGTTTGTATATGTACTGGATTCTAAAAAGGCTGCGGCAAGGGGCACTCCCAACGGTCCATAATTACTTTATCATTTCATTCGAGGCTTAATTTCTTGATCTGGTAACGCAGACTGTCGTAGCTCAATCCGAGCAGTTTTGCCGCAAGGGTCTTGTTCCCTCCGGCCTTCTTCAATGCCTGCACAATTAATTTTTTCTCAAGCTCGTCGAGGTTTATGCCCTGCTCGGGAAGTATGAATTCATCGGATAGAGGAGCTTCGGCCGCCATCTGACGGGCTATCTCTTTCGGAAGATGTTCGGGCATTATGACATCGGTGCTCTCAAGCACGACAAGCCGTTCGATTACATTCCTCAGTTCCCGGATATTCCCAGGCCACCTGTAAGAAACCATAAGCTTCTCCGCATCCGCAGAAAACCCTGAAATCATGGTTTTGTTGTACTTTGCTGCGATGCGGTTGAGAAAGTATCCCGCCAGCATTGGGATATCTTCACCTCTCTCCCTCAAGGGAGGCAAATGCAATGAAAAGGCATTGAGCCGATAAAAAAGGTCGAGCCGAAAATCCCCCTTCTCAACCCCCTCCTGAAGGTCCCTGTTGGTGGTAGCGATCACGACGACCTCGATCGGAAGTTCGTCCTTGCCTCCAATGCGGCGCACCGTCCTCTCCTCTATGACCCTCAGCAGCTTGCTTTGCAGGGAGGTTTTCATCTCGCCTATTTCATCGAGGAGTATCGATCCCCGGTCGGCAAGCTCGAAAAGCCCCTTCTTGTCTGCCTTTGCATCCGTAAAGGCCCCCTTTTCATATCCGAAGAGTTCGCTCTCGAGGAGAGTTTCAGGCAAGGCAGCGCAATTTACGCGTATGAAGGGGGAGTATGCTTCCTCTCCGTGCATCTGGCGATGAATATACCTGGCCAGGAGTTCTTTCCCGGTCCCGCTCTCGCCGGTCACAAGAATAGTCGGCACATGGGAATCTATGAGCTTCCGGGCTTTGGTATTAACTTCCTGCATCACTTTTGAACTGCCGATGATCTCCTTCTCGAACAACTCATGGTTGACTTTTCTCAGGTAGTCGACTTCGTGCCTGAGCCGGATCTTATCCTCGATATTGTTGAGGACTATCTTCACCTCGTCCATATTGAAGGGCTTGGTGAAATAGTCCGCAGCGCCCAACTTCATCGCTCTTACGGCGGTTTCGGCGGTGTCGTCGGCGGTGAGCATTACAACCTCCGCGTCGAGACCGGCCTTCACTTCCTGAAGAATATCTACGCCGCTGCGCCCCGGAAGATTGATGTCGAGTATTACGATATCAGGGGCCGCTGAGCGTATCTTGAGCATCACATCGTCAGCCCCGTAATCCGAATGGACTTCATACCCCTCATTCTTCAATGCCCGCGAAAGCATTGAAACTATCAGGTCATCATCATCGACAAGAAATATCTTTCCCTTGCGCTTCATGACTGGTTCTCCTCGTACTGTTTAACCGGAAGTCTGATGGTAAAGGTAGTGCCGTTGCCGGGCGCGCTTTGCACCGTTATCGTGCCTCCGTGCTCTTCGATAAGCCGCTTGGAGATCGCCAACCCCAGGCCGGTACCCTTCAGCTTCGTCGTGAAGAACGGATGAAAAAGTTTGTCCATCAATTCCTTATCTATTCCCTTGCCGGTATCAGCGAAAACTATTTCGATGGAGCGGGACGCTTTATCATACCTGGTTTTAACCAGCAGCGTACCCCCCCCGCTCATAGCCTCTATGGCATTCAGGACGAGATTCAGAAATACCTGTTTCATCTGCATCGGGTCCGCCATAGTAGCCGGGAGACGCTCGTCAAATTCTCTCACAGCATTTACGCCCGGAGGCGACAACCCTGCCGTATCGACTGAAAGTTCCAGTGTCGCATTGAGAATATTGTTTAAGTCCACCGGGATAAACTGCGGTTTTGGAGGTCGCGCAAAGTTGAGAAGGTCCTTCAGCAGCATTTCGATCCTTCGAATCTCCCTTATCACCCTCAACAATACTTCTGCGTCCTCCCCAAGACAGGCCGATTCATCATGGAGGACCTCGATCGATGACTTTATGCCGGCAAGGGGATTTTTTATCTCATGGGCAAGGCCCACGGCGACCTCGCCGACCGCTTTCATCTGCTCGGCCCGCTGCATCATGACCTCTGCGTTCCTGCGTTCAGTGATATCGCGCGTCACAGATATCGTGCAGCGTATTCCGCCGTAGTCGATTATTTCGGAAGATCGCAGCATGGTGAGGACAGTGCCTGACTTGGTCCGAAAATGCACTTCCCTGTTTCTAAGCATGCCGTCCTTTTTCAGTGTCTCCACTATTTCTTCACGCTCGTTCGAGTCCGGCCAGATCCCGAGTTCCAGCGCAGTGCGGCCGATGACCTCGTCCCTTCGATAACCGCTGAGACGCTCGAAGGCATCGTTTACTTCTATGTAGCGACCGTCATCGATCATGCTTATCGTAATCCAGTCCGGACTTGCCCGAAAGGCCTTCGAGAACTTCTCCTCCGACAGAAGCAGTGCCTCCTCGGCTTTCTTCCTCTGGGTGATATCCCTGTCAAAGGCAAGTATATATTTATGTCCATCCAACTCCAGCAGACCAGCGCTGATTTCGACAGGGAAAACGGTGCCGTCCTTCCTCTTATGCGTCAACTCATCCTTCAGCCACTCGCCCCTGAGCATCTTGCCGATGCGATCCGGTACTACGCGGGCCTCCTCAGGAGTATCGAGGTCGCCGATATTCATCCATATCATCTCATCCACAGTATATCCGTGCATCTCGGCGGCCGCCCTGTTGGCAGCTACGAGGCGCCCTCGACCGGGGTCTTCCGCATCAATGATAAAAATTGCATCTCCGGCACTTTCGAAAAGAATGCGGTAGCGTTTTTCGCTCTCTCCCAGTTTCTTCATATGTCCGGTCAGTTCTCCGGCCATTTCGTTAATCGAATCCGCCAGTTCGCCGAATTCATCCCGCAAACCCTCGACGCGATGATCGAGATTGCCTCCTTTCAATTTCCGCGTGGCATCAAGCAATACCCTGATGGGCTTGGTAAAACCGCCGATAAAAATATAGGCCAGGCCGAGTGCGAGAAAGGGTTCAAGGCCAACAAGAACATAGAGCACATATTTCGTATTCCTTATGTTTCTAAGAGATGCCTCCGTATTCTTCTGAAGACTGGCAGTGGCCAGTGCAATCATGCCGTTCACCTTCCCGACCAATTCTTCGCCTACCTTAAAGGCATTGTCCTCCTCGGCCTCCATCCTGCCGACGTCGGCCCGTATAGTCAGCACCCTGCTCAGGGCATTTTTATACAATTCGATCTGCCGTTCCATATCGTGAAGCCTGTCCTCGACCTCCTTTGTATGGTGGCATGAAAGACATTCTTTGGAAACCTGATCCATATTGCGAACGTCGTTGACCACAATATCGACGCCCCGCGCGTAACGGGTGTTCTTCAGGTCGAGGTCGGATTGTACTTTCTTGATCTGTATCAGGAGATGCTCACGAAGGATCTCGACCTGATGCAGCACGATGAGCCTGTCAAGTGTCGCAGTCGCCTGATTGATCGAAAATACGATATAGAGCCCACCGAGAAAAAAGATCATCGCGAAGACCGCAAGTCCTATGATAATTCGCTTTTTCATTTCTCGCTCATGTCATAGGTTTGAAGGTCAAGGTTGATTTCCCGAACATACTTGTATACCGGCTCATAATCTTCATCCCTGGTCTCGATAAATTTACTTGCGCCGAACTCTTTCAGAACTTTTTGCCCCTCGGCGGTTTTATGCATTGCAAGCAGGCCCTGCTTCAATTTTTCCTTTATCGGTTCGCCAAGGTCTTTGCGCACCGCAAGCCCGTTTTCAGGAACGTCGGGAGATCTCTCGATGACCCTCAATTCATCCTTTAACCGACTGTCGCCGGCAGCGAGCCTTTCAAATACGGTGTTCTTTGCCGCGCCGATGTCCGCTTTCCTGTTCAGAACATCATAAATAGCATCTTCATGAGTCCCCGTGTAGTAGACTTCTTTCAAATAAGTCCGGTAATTCTCTACCCCCATCTTATGAAAATAATCCACAGGTAACAGGTAGCCTGCGGTCGTGCCTTTGTCTACGAAGGCGAAGCGTTTTCTCTTCATGTCTTTTACCGATTTGATCCCGCTGTCCTTTCTAACAAAGATCAGGCCATGATAGGTCGATATCCCATCGATGTCCTCGGGCCTGGCAAGGACTTCCACCCCTAATTTTGCGTGAGTAAGAACATATGTAAAGCTGCCGAAAAACGCACCGTCGACTCCCGATGAAATAAAGTTATTGATGATATTCCCATATCTGGGCAGGACTTTCAGCCGGATGTTCAGGCCGCTCTTCGAGGAAAGATAATCTGCGAGGGGCTGATACCGCTCGATCTGTCGAAAGATGTTATGCTCGGGTATAAGCCCTATATCGATTTGCTGTGCTTGAGGTTTATTTTTTTCGGACACCTCTTCCTGGCCTTTACAGCCGGGAAGAACACAAATCAAAAGGAATAAAATAATGAATGACCTGTACATTATCGATTAGCCTTCCATCAAGAAAAGCATTTCTACGGGCATCTGACCGACTGCCGGGTTAAACATGCGGGCGGACTGCGGCGGCTCCCGCCATCACTGCCGGGCGGCAATATTATTACCCGCATCTTCCATCGCCCCCCCGTCGAGCCGAGATGAGTCAGTCCTGATTCCATTATAAAGCGGCAGTTTACAGGTTGGCAAGGGAATAAGGTAAATAAACAAAAGTTCCGCACATGTATATAATATAAAGTATCGGTTTGATACTCAATAACAGTGCAACGGCATAGGCGCTTAATTTCATGAATTCTTCCAGAAAAAACGCCGGTGATAAAATCAGTTCGGCTGAGCTTCTCTACAGGACTATCTTCAACCAGTCACCTGACGGTATCCTGATAATCGATATCGATGGAAGGATAATCGACTTTAACGAGTCCGCTCACCGCCAGCTCGACTATTCTCGCGAAGAGTTTGCGGGCCTCAGCCTTCGGAATATTGATCCCTATCAGACGCCCGAAGAAATTGAGTCCAGCATTAAAGAGGTGCTAAGCAAAGGGGAAGCCAGTTTTGAGGTTAAGCACAGCACAAAAGAGGGAAAAATCCGTGATGTTCAGGTGATCACAAAAGCGATCGAATTATCCGGGCGAATGGCATTTCTCACCATTTGGCGCGACATTACCGAACGCAAGCGGGATGAAGAGGCCCTCAGTCTACATCGCCATCACCTCGAAGAGCTTGTGGAGGATCGCACGGCGGAGTTGAAGAAGCTCAATGAAGAGCTGCAGAAAGATATCTCCGAACGAATTAAAGTCGAGCATGAACGGGAAAAACTGATTACAGCGCTGCGCGAGGCCTTTGCTAAAATAAAAATCCTGACGGGGCTGCTGCCCATGTGCGCTTGGTGTAATAAAATACGCGATGACAAGG
>JBGOVD010000110.1:0-6691 GCA_041477935.1 Dissulfurispiraceae bacterium
TCGATCCGTTCCTTGCCCTGTTCGATCTGGCGCGCGATTTCGACTTCCCCTTCCTTGGTAAGCAGTGGGAGCGTGCTGATACCTTTCAGGTAAGACTTGAGAGGGTCGAACTCCTGGTCGGAGTCGCTCTTTGTCTCGGCAATCTCGACGGCATCGCCTTCCTGAAAGAGATCTTCCTCGGAGAGATTCCGGACGGACTCGTCATCTTCTCCATCGTCGAAGCCGTTTCTATATACGTCAAAGGGTCCCTTCAAGGATACCTCCTACTCTATTTTGGTTTTTTTGGTTGAAAAAGTCCAACGGGCCTTTGCAGAAGCCGGTTTTTTTCAAGGTGAAGCAGGCTGAGTTCTTTTTCATTCCCTTCGCTCTTTGCCGCGCCGATTTTCTTGTCGATAGCCTTGACCGCAATTTTCCTGATACAGCCTTCTATATTTTGAGAGACTTCATCAATATCAATTCCGGGATCAATGGAGAACCTTGAAATAGCGGTCCGCTCCTCGGGGCTGCAGACTGCTATGATCTTCTCAGTTGTAAGCTCCTCGTCAGGATTGAGAGCGAGAATCTCTGCGAAGACTCGTTTGACGAGAGGATGCTCCAGGTTCGGGGCCTCGACGCGTTCGGCTATGCGCCGTGCCACGCGCGGAAATGCCAGAGAGATATTCAGCAGGATTTCCTCTTCCTTGTTCATCGCCGGGACAGCAGGAGCTTCGCTTGTTTCCGGACGCGATGGAACGGAGCCGGGATGCAATGGTCGATTTGTTCCTGCGGTCTTATGTGCCATATTAGCGAGTTCGGTCCTGAGGACTTTTTCGCTCGCAAGGTCGGAGAGCTCCCTGAGAGCATCGTCCCTCAGAAGCTGGTCCCTGCATGAAGAGAGTATCGAGAGAAACTGGCGCACCCCGTCTATCTTGCTCCTGCCCGCCCGTGAAAGAAAGAAATGGACGGGCGACGAAGCCTTTGCAAGAAAATTTCTGAATTGATCGGGGCCGTATTTTCTGAGGAAGGTGTCGGGATCTTCTCCCTCGCTGAGCAGTACGATCTTCGAAATCATACCTTCAGCGTATATCACCTCTATCGTCCTTTTGGCGGCCGCTATCCCGGCCGCATCGGCGTCGAAGGTAAGGAGCACCTTGTTGGATATCTTCTTCAGCTTCCTCAGATGGCCGACAGTCAAAGCAGTTCCGAGAGGTGCCACAGCATTGAGAAAGCCGAACTGGTGGCAGACGATAACGTCGAAGTATCCTTCGACGATTATGGTGTATCCCTTCTGAGCGATATGGCTCTTGGCGGCATTGAGGGCATAGCAGGATTCGCTTTTTTTGAAGATAGGGTTCTCAGGTGAGTTGAGGTACTTCGGGATGTTCTTCGACGATGAGAGTGTCCGCCCTCCGAAGGCGACCACTTTCCCCCGTAGATCTAAAATCGGGAAAATCAGTCGGTCCCTGAAGAAATCATGGGTACCGTCTTCTCCGAAATAGATAAGCCCGGAAGCTTTCATGTGTCCCTCTGAATAGCCGGCATTCTTGAGATGCCGCAGGAGCCCGTCCCGCTCACCTTTTGCGTACCCCAGAGAGAACTGTTCGATCGTTTCCTGGTTGATGTCCCTCTCCTTGAGATAGGAGAGGGCATGCCCGGCTTTCCTGAGGTTCTCCCTGTAGAACTTGAGCGCCTCTTCGTGTATCGCAAACAGGCTTTCCTTTATGCCCTTGTTTGCACCGCTGCCGTGTGAAGCCTCGATCTGAACGCCGGCCTTGTCTGCAAGGAATGAGAGGGCTTCATTGAACGGCATGTTTTCGTAATTCATAATGAAGGAGAATATATCTCCGCCTTTATTGCATCCGAAGCAGTGGAATATCTGCTTGGCTGGATTGACCATGAAGGAGGGCGTTTTTTCTGAATGAAAAGGGCACAAGCCTTTATAGTTCTGGCCTGCGCGCTTCAAATCGACATATTCGGCTATCAGTTCATGGATATCGATCCGCGACTTTATCTCGTCAATAAGTCCGTCGGATTTCATTTCGCAGTCCGCCCTATGCGCGAGTCGGGATCAGTTTCTGGCAATTCTTCTGAACCCAGAACATTCAATGACAGTAATATCATCGGCGCCGATCACCCGGTCGAGAAGGAGGTTCATCCCGAGGTTATCGCTGGCTATGTGACCGGCGATAATAACATTCATGTGATGGCGGTCCGCTTCTTTCCGGTGGTCCTCGCTCATATGCATTCCGACGATCGTATTGACTCCGCTCAGGCTCAGACTCTGGTAAACGTCCTTTGCGCCTTCGGTGCCGCCTGTCATATCTACGAAGATCTTGCCTGCCTTTCTCTTGTCCGAGCCCAGCAGGATGCCCGGTCCGGCATTATACTTCTCAGCGGCCCTGAATTCAGGGATCTCACGCAGGAGGTCGATGATATCATCCAGCCGGTAAGGTTTTTTGTCGTCGAAAAGGTCCTGGAGGTATTTCGCCACCATATTGTCGGCAGGGGTATGCAGGCACATGAAGGGAAAATTCAGAAGCCTTGCTGCATCTTCCGATCTGGCATGGTTTGCAGGCATAAGGCGCCGCTCGACCTCTTTGACCCTCCCTTCAATAAGTGCCTCTGCGATATTAACAGGGACCCCGAAACGCTGGAGGATTTCGGCCTGCATGTACATGACCGAAAAAAGGTTTCCGAAGGCGCCTCCCCCCGGATGATGAGAGAGCAAAAGGTCGATCTTTCTGTTCCGACCCCGCAGGGTCTCGGCGAGAAGGATCTCTCCCGCATCTATATCAATTCCGATCATAATGCTGTTGATTTCTTCATCACCGTTGCCGAACAATATGCGCGAATCGGAATAGGGGTTCTCAAGGGACTCTATGTCGAACGTCTCCTTGTCCCTGGGTTTGAGATCGAAGTATCTTTTTTTCGCCTGTTCAAGTTCTCTGACGACTGAATCTCTGCCCCTGGGATCATTGTCGATACCCGCAGAGATCGCTTTTTTATAGAGTTCGGAAAGCTTCATAGGGAGTCATCCTTTTGAGGCGGATTTGAAAACTAAGATGCAGGCCCCAGGAGTTCTTTGACGCGTTGATTGATTATCTTGCCGTCGGCAACCCCCTTGACCTTCGGCATGAGGACCTTCATGACCTTGCCTAGTTCATTGAGAGAAGAAGCGCCTGATTCGCTGATGGCCGAGCGTATGACCTTGTCGAGCTCGTCCGCAGACAACTGCTTAGGCAGATAGGAGAGGATAATTTCGAGTTCTTTCGATTCTTTGTCGGCGAGATCGCTTCTGCCCGCCGCAGAGTACTGTTCGATGGACTCCCTGCGCTGCTTGGCAAGGGTTGACAGGACCGACAGGATTTCCTCATCAGTGAGGCTGCTCATCTTCTCAATCTCTTTATTTTTCAAGGAGGCCTTTGTCATCCTGATGACCGATACCTTCAGATCGTCCCGGGATTTCAAGGCCTCCTTCAATGCCGCATTAAGATCATCGAGAAAAGCCAAAATTACCTCGCAGCATAAGACCTTGGTTTTTTGGAAGCCTTTTTGCGAGCGGCAATAATCTTCTTCTTTTTCTTGACGCTCGGTTTGTCATAAAACTCGTGCTTCTTTACTTCAGAAAGAATGCCTTCACGCTCGCATTGCTTTTTGAAAAGCTTAAGCGCGGAATCAAGAGATTCGTTGTCCCTGAGTTTAACAGAGGGCATTCGTTACTCACCCCTCTCTATATATGGATTTCCGTATAATGTACCAATTCGGCAATATCGATGTCAAGAAAGTCCTTGTAATCAGGGTGCTTTCCGTTCTGGGGAAGAGAAAGGTGGTGCGCCCAGAGGGATTCGAACCCCCGGCCTACAGATTCGTAGTACTTAGGTTATCGGCTCCTAGCGCCAGTTTGCGGCTTTAGTGTAGAGCGCTTTTTCTTGGAATCCTTATTTGACGCCACATTGCGATATGCATCCTGTAGTGCGGTGTTGGCCTTCCTAGTGTCATCGACTATCAGCTTTTGGTACTTTACGGTGGTTTTTATGTCGGAATGGCCCATCATCTTCTGAATAGTACGTTGATTTACACCAGCAATCGTAAGGTGAGTGGCGCATGAATGCCGGAGATCGTGGGGTTTAATCGGCCTTTTAATCCCTGCCTTCTCTTTAGCATCCCTGATCCTTGTTCTGAGGTCACGCACTGGACCACCAGTGCGTGAAAGGAACACGTAGCCGGACTTACGATCTCCAATTGCTTCCTCTATATATGGAACCGCTATTTCCGGAATTGGCTCAGTTTTCCATGTATTGCCTTTCTGTTTAACACGAAGTATCATATTATCAAAGTTCACATCCTCGATTCTTAATTCCCTTGCTTCACGGGATCTCAGGCCATCGAAGTACAACAGCATCAATATGGGTTTAGTGACGCCTTCAGCTGCTTCAATAAGAGCAAAAGTATCTTCCAGAGAGAGGGGATTTGGCAGTTTCCCTTCCTCTGGCAGCTTCTCCCATGTGATTTCGGGAATCACGTATTTCTCCTCGCCGCGCGCCCACGTTACGAATCCGGACAGGTATGCGAGTTCCTTGTTAATACTGCGGTTCGTAATTGGTATCTTCTTGGCCTTAGCTGGATCCTTTGCTGTTGTGATCCGCAATTCTTTCCCGCGGGTCTTTGCGTAGCTCTCATATGTGTGATTATCGATCTGGACTATTCTAGTATGCCCGATGATCCGGCTAAAATGCAGTCTGAATATCCCCTCGACATCCTTATATGTACCCGATCCCCTGTGACGGCTGAACCAGTCTAGATACAGGGGGCATAGATCATTAATAGTAGTGTCGGCTCGTGGCTTGCCCTTTAGACCTTTCGAGGCCCCGATAAGATCTTCCTCTAGCTTCTTAACGATGTCTTCATCCTGTATCGACCTTGGAACGCTATAATAAATTCTGGGGCCGTTCCTGCCGTCTGAGTAGTAATCTATGGTCCAATGGCCGTTACGATATCGTCTGCCCACGTTTCCTCACCTTCGCCCACATTTCAAAGACGATTCCTGCGATGGTAGACCTATCGGGGATACTGATATCCGGATAATGCCGATTGAGCGCTATCAGACACTCTGTGCCATCGGCGTAAATACCGAACTGCCTGACGGTGGGGGTATTGAATTTATCACGTATAACGACATACTCCTTATGATCTATGTCTGCTTTATCCTTGTATGGTGTAAATACCACCAAATCCTCATAACTCAGATCCGGAGACATCGCATCGTCGGTCACGTACATTGCAATTGAACCCTGCGGGGTTCCCGGCAAAATCATATACTTAGACCACGGGCCGAGAAAATCCGGAAATCCGGGGACGATCTCAACGATGATCGGGGTCATATGTGCGTTTTCTACTGCTTGCAGATCCACCAGTTCATCGCTATTACTGCCGTACCTTAAGTATGCCGGGCTGACACCCAGAAACTCGGCGACCTTCACCATGTAGTTGTCTCTCGGCTCATTTCCCTTCACGAACCATCCGCTCACAGTAGTAAGTGGCGCTCCGATTGCCTTCGCAAGTTTGTACTGAGTGATCTTCCGCTCCTCCATGATGCTCTTGATTCTGTCATTCACTGTTAGCATAAATATCACCTCCAGAGACATTTTATAGATTAGTCTGTAAAAAAGCAATAATACTATAACAGTATTATTAGTAAGATGCAATCCCGCAGGGCATAATACTATAAACGTAATAAATAAAGTAGTTAAATACGACAAAACATGTTATAGTATCAATACGAAGATGACATCGGAGGAAATAATTGAAAGCTCAGTATTTGTCCATATTTGTCCATCGGCAATTATCTATTGTCTCTGTAGGATTATGCTTAAACTTTAGTAGTATAATAGCAAGGGTAATAATACTGTGACAGGAATAGATAAATTAAGGGAAGAGGTGGATGAGCTACGTAAAACAGTAATGAGCCTGTAGTCGCCTCGCCATGTAAATGAAGTGGAATACTGGGCAGCACAATATTCAGCGATCTTGGTCATGCAAGTATCTCTAGGCTCGTTATATCGGGTGAACCATCCGTTAACGGTAGTAATGGGGGCCTCGATAACCTTTGCTAACTTGTGATGAACTATTGAAGTCACCGGTATTATGGTTTATGGAGTGCGAATGTTCACAGGTTAGTGGTAATAGTATGAGTGAAGCAATAGATGAATTGAGGGCAGAAGTCGCAGCGTTACGCAAAATAGTATTGCAGCTACAGTCTCCAAAGAATATCAACGAGGCGGACTACAGGAAGGCAATACAGGCTTCGGCGCGCGGAGACAACTCGCTACTCGATAAATACTTAAAAAATGGCGGTCTGCCGCCTCGAAGAAATTAAATGAAATTATTGGTATGCACGCCGAAAATAATTTTATGGGTGTCATGAAAATGGTTGATGACTCCAGCGATCACGATGATGATTTGAAGGCAGAGGAATATTCGAGGCATTCGGGATATTGCCAAAAAGACTATTAGCTTTAGGAGGATGTGACAATGTGTGTGCAAAGAAATAGGTTAAGCCTTCCCATCGGCGCAATCGTATGCCTGGATGATTCACTTGTCAGGCAGGCCATTGAAGACCAGGTCGACAATTTCATGCTTTTATATCAGGATGAAATTAAAGCCGAGGGCATTCCTGCTATAAAGGTTCTCGCTCGGGGAGTAGATAAAGAGA
>JBGOVD010000322.1:0-3396 GCA_041477935.1 Dissulfurispiraceae bacterium
CCAGCCCTGAAGCCGCATGACTCATAGAATTTCACCTGCTCGTCAAACGCGATAAGGCTTTTTCTTACACAGCTTTTATACTCCTCAAGCATCATCGCGACAAGTTTCTTTCCTATTCCCGCTCCATGGTATTCGGGCCTGACCAAAAGATAAGGGAAGTAAACATTCAAGACGCCGTCAGACAGGGAATTTATCAGTCCGACCAGTTTATCGCCGTCCCATGCCGAATAGACCGCATCAGAATTTGTTATTGCCTTACGCAATTTATCCGGATATTTTGCAGAATCCCATTTCACGGACAGAAACAAGTCCTGCAGCTGGAGCTGGTTGAATTCCTTTATGTTCTTGTAGCTGATGCTCATGAGATACCCTCCGGCCGATTAATGATTATTGAGTACCCGCTGACATGCTATTTATTTAGCATTCCGCCTCCTTAAAAGTAAAGAAGCAATTCCGGCAAGGCCGTAGATTCGCTATAATTTTCCTGCCGTCATCTGTTAATATGATAGTGATTTCAACAATGAACAGATGAGGGACAAACCATGAAAATCCGGACGATTCTTTCAGCTGAAAAATGGTACTTACTGCTATTGCTGGTATTTCTGGCTGGTTGCGCACACCAGATATCTGTGGAAGATCTGAGCAATGAATGGATAGCACGGCCTCTTTCTGAACTCAAGCAGGCCATGAAAAGTCCGGACTCATATGCCTCGAAAATCGGATGGGAAGAGAAAACGTATCCTCTTGCCAACGGATATTTTGCTTATGTCGAACCCATAAGCCCGGATTGCTCCATACACTGGAGCGTCAACCAAAGGGACATAATTGTTGACTACCGTGCCATTGGAAGCGGTTGTCAACGAGCCCGCCCCGAAAGCTCCGGGGACAGCATGCAGAAAGTAACGAAGCCGACCACTGTCTGGTAAAGTGCCGGTAAGACTTAGCCGTGACAAGCACAGGGGCATGCTTACTGCATGCCCCTGTGCTTGTCAGCTTATGTCTATTTAAACGTCTTCAGGATATATGCTGCAATCGCATTGGCGTCCTTGTCTGAAACCGCCTTCTTGTCGAACTCAGTCATGCCCGGCCCCGGTTTTCTCATCTTTGCGACGATGTCAGCCGGCTTCTTGATGCCGCTGGCGTCGAGGTCTTTCTTATGCAACGTCTTGGCGGGGTTTATGATATTGCCGCCATCGGGATGGCACATTGTGCAGTGCTCCTTGAATTCCGCCTCACCCGATATTTTCTTCATCGTCTTCTTTTCCGCCGCGATCGACCCTCCTGCCAAAAAAGCACAGAGCGAAATCGCCGCGACAGACACTACCATGATCTTTTTCATTTTATATTTCCTCCTTTTTTATTATTGCCTGAAGCAATAGGTATCTCATTGCCGAACAATCAGCTGTTTACTTCTTATTCAATCGAAGGCAGCAGCGGGATCTTCAGGGCATCGTCCGAAATTCCCCCCGTGAGCGATTTCAGAAAATCTACGATCTCCCCTGTCTGCTGACCCGTGAGATCCCTGCCGAGCTGAACCTTGGCCATGATTATAACGGCTTGCCCCAGCGTATCGATCGATCCGTCATGAAAATACGGAGGGGTCTTTTCAACATTCCTGAGCACAGGGACCTTAAATACATATTTATCCGCCTCAACCTTTGTGACCGCATATTTTCCCTCATCGATTTTTTCGCTCTTTGTATATTTCCAGTATGGCTCGACGGTCCCGAATTTCTGGTACATCTGTCCGCCGGCATAAGTCCCGGAATGGCATCCCATACATCCGGTATCCATGAAACTCTTCAGACCGCGCCGCTGCATAGGCGTAAGTGCTTTCTCATCTCCCTTAAGATATGAATCAAAGGGAGCTGGGGTCACGAGGGTCCGTTCAAAGGCGCCTACGGCTTTTGCGAAATTATCTACCGTTACCGGCTCTTTATCCGCTGGAAACGCAGCTTTAAACAAAGAGACATACTTTTTGTAAGCCATCAGCCGTTTCTCTACGTCCTCATACTTTACCATCCCGAAAGCCGGGGGACCGATTACCGACTGTTTGGCCTGATCTTCGACGCTCGTCCTGTTGCCGATCCAGTGTTGGGAAATTTGATCTGCCGCGTTGAGAAGAGTGGGCGCATTCCTGGGATTGGCCTTGCAGTGGTTCCCGACCGATGTCCTTAAACCATCGGCCGCATAAAGACCCATAGGATGACATTTAGCGCAGCTCACAGTACCGTCGATAGATATCCTCGATTCATAAAAAAGCATCTTGCCGAGCCGGACCTTCTCGGGTGTCACAGGGTTTTGTTCAGAATCCATAAGCTTTGGAAGAGGTTTGAAAAACTGCTGCGCCCGTTTCATCGTCTCCCGGTCGGCGTCCGCGCCGGACGACAGACTCGTAAAAAATATTACAACCATAACCAGGGGAAGCAGAATGACTGCCTTGCGTATAATTCCTGAATTCATCTTACACCCTCCTCGATACAGCCATGCAACGATCATTTAGCGGTCCCGTAATGTTCAGCAAGATAGCTGCTTATCACCTCGGAATCCGCATCGTTTATTGGGGCGCCGAAGACCTTTTTCATTTTGGTTACTGTTGCCGTCCATTGTGCCCTGGTACCCGACGGCTGCATGGTTATGTAATCCACACTATGGCAGATATTGCAGAGAGTCTCGACTTTATCTTTTCCGGCACCCGGTGCAAGTTCAGTCTGAATGTTCGGAAGAATGATCTGCTTTATATCTTTTCCCTGAGCATAGGCAAGCCCCGCAGCCAGGGCGAGCAGCAAGATAGTAATAATTATTTTTTTCATGGCCCCTCCTGCCTCACAGTCACTTCGGTCTTTTCGACCTTGTTCCACAAATACCCGGCAGGGTTCCAGAGCCCTTCATAGGGCTGAGACTCGCCTATGCTGTTAGTCGCCTTTGCCATAAGTATGTACTTTCCCGGCCTTTCCGGCTTCCATGGATACGACCACTGTATCCACGAGAACCTGCCCATATCTTTGCCCAGGCGCGCTTCGCCCCAATTTTTCCCGCCATCCACAGATACGATCACATCCTTGATGCTGTAGCCCCCGGAAAACGCCAGGCCCGTTACGTTGACCGGCATATCGGACTTCAGTGTCGTGCCGATTGCAGGTTCAATGATAAGCGACCGCGTAGTCATGCGATTTATCGGGATTGTCTTTTTCGGCGCCGCACCTGGTTCAACACAACCACAAGGAGTATCGGGTATGCGATACGCCGTCTTCACCCAGAATCCGTCAAACGGCTTCGCCAGCACGGTTATCTCGCGTAGAGACTTCACCTAGTAGGTTGCATACCAGCCCGGGACTATAAGCCGTGCAGGGAATCCGTTCAGCATCGGCAGGGACTGTCCGTTCATCTCGTAAG
>JBGOVD010000376.1:0-2817 GCA_041477935.1 Dissulfurispiraceae bacterium
CGATGGGTACGACGCTCAGGGAAATACTTGAGGAGCATGCCGGAGGGATGAAAGAGGGTTTCAAATTCCGCGGCGCACTCCCGGGTGGCGCTTCGAGCGAGTTCGTGACTGAAGAGCATCTCGACTCCAAGATGGATTTCACATCCATGAAAAAAGTGCAGAGCCATTTGGGCACTGGCACGGCGATCGTACTCGATGACGGCAAGTGTCCAGTCGGCATGGTGCTGAACCTGCAGCGGTACTTCTCCCGCGAATCGTGCGGCTGGTGCACGCCCTGCCGCGAGGGATTGCCCTGGATCGTACATATGCTCGAAGCGCTCGAAGAAGGCAGCGGCACACCGGAAGATATTGAGATCCTTCTGGCGCACACTAAACTGCTCGAAACCGGAAACACCTTTTGCACACTGGCACCTGCCGCGATGTTCTCGCTCGAAAGCGCCCTGCGCCACTTCAAAGACGATTTCGAGGAGCATGTAAAATTGAGAAGATGCAAATATAGAAATAACGCCCCCCGACCCCCTCTTACCTTAAGAGGGGGAGCCGGCGTATGAGCCACACACATCCACTTAAACTAAGCAGGGGCGAAATAACACCTTCTACCCCCCCTCTTAAGGTAAGAGGGGGCGAGGGGGCGTTATGAACATAAGAGTTATTAAAATATAAACAATATGGCGACTATATACGTAGAAAATAGACCTTACGATGTCAAAGACGGCAAGAACCTCCTTGAGGCCTGTCTCGACCTCGGCTTCGATGTCCCCTACTTCTGCTGGCATCCGGCCTTCGGGTCCGTCGGCTCTTGCAGACAATGCGCGGTGAAACAGTTCCGCGACGATAAGGACACGAAAGGCAAGATTATAATGTCCTGCATGACACAGGTCAAGAACGGTATGCGCATCTCCGTAGACGATCCGGAAGTCATCCATTTCAGGCGTAGCGTCATCGAGTGGCTCATGCTCAACCATCCGCACGACTGTCCGGTTTGCGACGAAGGCGGCGAGTGCCATCTCCAGGACATGACGGTGATGACAGGGCATGTCTACCGGAAGACCCGCTTCAGGAAACGCACACACAAAAACCAGTATCTCGGGCCTTTTGTAAATCATGAAATGAACCGCTGCATCCAGTGCTACCGCTGTGTCAGGTTTTACAACGACTACGCGGGAGGTCGTGACCTGAACGTCTTCTCTGCCCACGATCACGTCTATTTCGGGCGGTACAAGGACGGTCCACTCGAAAGTGAATTCAGCGGCAATCTGGTTGAAATATGCCCGACCGGAGTATTCACCGACAAGACACTCAAGGAACACTATACCCGGAAATGGGACCTGCAGTCTGCACCTTCTATTTGCATACATTGCAGCCTCGGATGTAACACGCTGCCGGGCGAACGGTATGGCTCACTCCGCCGGGTTCTCAACAGGTTCAACTTCGACGTGAACGGATACTTCCTCTGCGACAGGGGGCGTTTCGGCTACCCATTCGTCGACAGGCCGGACAGAATCAGAATGCCTCTCATCAGAAAAGCCGGGACTTCACCGAAGGCTGCGTCGCCGGAAGATATTCAGGAATACTTCGGCAGTTCATTCCATTTCGGCATGCGCGCTATCGGCATCGGCTCTCCGACAGCCTCATTGGAATCAAATTATGCGCTCCGCACCCTCGTCGGACCCGAATCGTTTTATCTCGGGATGTCGCCCTCGAATTACCGCCTCGTCTCACTTATAGCGGACATAATGAAAGAGTGGCCGTCGGTCACCCCCTCGCTTGAAGATATGAGGAATTGCGATGCCGTGCTGGTATTAGGTGAAGATATCACCAACACGGCTCCGCTAGCCGATCTGGCTGTGCGCCGGGCGGCGCGCAGGAAACCGCTGGAGAAGCTTTCTGCAGAAGGGCTGCCCCATTGGAATGACCTCGCATTGGGGTATATTGCCCAGGGGGAATTGGGTCCTCTCTTTGTCGCTTCGCCTGCGCGGACTAAACTTGACGACATTGCGACCTCCACCTATCGGGCGGCACCAGATGACCTGGCCCGTTTCGGTTTTGCTGTTGCGCATGCAGTACATGGCGAAGCCCCGCCAGCGGGAGAGTTTCCCGGCGTCGAGAGTTCCCTGATAAATGAGATCGCGACAGCGCTTAAGAATGCTGCGAGGCCGCTGATCGTATCCGGCACGGGATGCGGGAGCGAGACCGTGATCCAGGCAGCGGCCAACATCGCACTGGCACTGAATGCGACGGGCCTCGCTGCCAGACTGAGTTACATCGTGCCTGCATGCAATTCCCTCGGCATTATGCTTATGGGGGGCGGCAGCATTGAAGAGGCGATCGCTACGGATAAAACGCATGCCGATACCGTAGTTATTCTTGAACAGGACCTTTACGAATTTGCGGAAAAATCATCCGTCGACACATTCCTGTCAAGAATCAGGAATGTCATCGTACTGGATTGCCTGCCGTCTGAGACCGCTTCCAAGGCTGGACTCTTGCTTCCCTCCGCAACCAATGCTGAAGGCAATGGAACTCTTGTAAACAACGAAGGCCGTGCCCAGCGCTTCTATCGGGTATTTCCGCCGACAGGTGAAGTGCGGGACAGCTGGCGCTGGATTGTCGATATGCTGAAGGCCGCAGGGACTACGGAGGCAACGCTTTGGGATACGATCAACGATATCGGCAAGTCAATGGCAGATTCACTGCCGCTCTTTCGCAATGTGGTTGATATCGCTCAACCGGCCGATTTCAGGATAAGCGGGATGAAGGTCCCTCGTCAGCCTCATCGTTATAGCGGCCGGACAGCTATGCATGCAGATATCAGCG
>JBGOVD010000154.1:0-5478 GCA_041477935.1 Dissulfurispiraceae bacterium
AGGGCCTCGGGTGTCTCCAGGAGCAGCTTCAGGTTCAGGTCGTAACGGTACATATATATAAAAGCCTTTACTGCCTGCTCCGGTGTGACGAATGTCGGGACGCCCCTGTTCTCGATCAGCGTCCTTGCTTCGTTCACCTGGGCGACACCCAACCAGGTCGTGAATATAGGTTTATAATTATGCTCCTTTGCTGCATCAGCAACAGCTTCAGCGGTCTCCTTAGGTTTGGTGCCGAGAGAAGGAGAAAAGATGGCGAGCACGCCGTCTACCTGAGGGTCTTTCATGCAAGCCCGAACCGCTGTCCTGAAATCTGACGGAGATGCGTCGGAGAGCAGATCGACAGGGTTTTTCGCCCTCTTTTTCGGAACGCTATCCTTCATGTCCTCAATGGCTTCAGGGCTCAGCCGGGCCAGTTCACCGTTCAATTTCAAAAGGGTGTCGACCG
Source organism: Dissulfurispiraceae bacterium (assembly GCA_041477935.1). Taxonomy (GTDB): domain Bacteria; phylum Nitrospirota; class Thermodesulfovibrionia; order Thermodesulfovibrionales; family Dissulfurispiraceae; genus Fen-1308. Next base: position 446 of record JBGOVD010000154.1, read on the forward strand.
CGATGACCGCAGGCGCGCCCGAGTTAGAGACGATTGCGAGGCGCATGCCCCTGGGACGGCGCTGTTTTGAGATAGTCTCGGCAAGATAAAAGAGATCGAGCATCTCTTCGACCCTTAAGGCCCCTGCCCTCTTAAAGGCTGCATCATAAACCTTGTCCTCACCCGCTACTATGCCTGATCGGGTCATAACGACTTCGGCGGAGAGATCGAATTTTCCTGATTTGACGACAACAATCGGTTTGGAGCAGGAAACCGACCTGGCGGAGCTCATGAAACGACGACCGTTTCTTATACCTTCGATATAGAGTATGATGGCCTTTGTTTCCGGGTCGACGCCGAGGAAATCGATCATGTCGGCAAATCCGATATCGAAGACCCCGCCGAGTGAGGCGAAGAAGCTGAATCCGACGTTCTTGCTCACCGCCCTGTCGAGAAGTGCCGTCGCAAGGGTCGCGCTCTGGGATATGAAGGCGATTGAGCCGCGCACGGGCATCTTCGGAAACAGACTGGCATTCAACTGGTAGCCGGGACGGATGAACCCAAGGGAATTGGGGCCGAGCACCCTGAAGCCGTATGCCGCCGATATAGCCTTGATCTGACTTTCATAATGCTGCGGGTCGTCGACGCGGAAGTGGAAATCCGGGCACAATATTATGACGCCCTTTACACCCTTCCAGCCGCACTCTTCGAGTCTCTGGAGAAGCTCTTTGCATGGCATGGCCATGATGGCAAGATCGATGTCGCGGGGGATGTCGTTAATCGTGCGATATGACTCTACGCCCTGAACGGCTTCAACCTTGGGGTTAACGGGATAGACGGCCCCGCGGAAGCCTTCTCCCACCAGGTTGCGGAAGACGGTATGGCCCAGTGACCCCTGCTCCTCGCTCGCTCCTATCACTGCAATCCTGCGCGGGTTGAAGAGAAACTCGAGGTTTCTGATGGACATTACACTCTCCCGTGGTTATTCTTCTACGACTCTTCCCATGCTGACGATCCTGTCTTCAGGATCGAGGTCCATTAGCTTCACGCCCTGGGTGTTCCTTCCCAATACCGAAATATTGCGGGCAGGCATTCTTATCACCATGCCCCCGTTGGTTATAAGCACTATCTCATCCTCGTCCTGGACCTGTATCAATCCGACAGCATTGCCGCCCTTCTCGACAACCTTGATCGAGATAACGCCCTTGCCGCCCCTTTTATGAACAGGGTATCCATCGATACTGGTCCTCTTGCCGAGGCCCTTTTCCGTAACTGTGAGCAGGGTTGTCCTTTCCTCGATGACATTGGCCGAAACGACCTCGTCTCCTTCGGCCAGCCGTATCCCGATGACCCCTCTGGCAGTGCGTCCGACGGACCGGGCATCTTCCTCTTTAAATCGTATGGCAAGGCCGTTTTTAGTGCCGATGACAAGATCGCTTTTGCCCGAGGTCCTGCTGACGACGATCAATTCATCTCCCTCGTCGAGGTTGACAGCGATAATCCCTTTCGACCGCGGGTTCCTGTATTCATCGAGCTTCGTCTTCTTCACGATACCGGCCTTCGTGAACATCACCAGATAACCGTCCTTGAAGTCCTTCACGCTGATGGCCGTCGAAATCCTTTCGCCTTCGGCAAGAGGAAACAGATTAACCATGGCCTTGCCCTTTGCGGTACGGCTGGATTCAGGAATCTGATAGGTCTTCAGCCAGTAAAGTCTTCCAAAGTTGCTGAAGAATAACATATAGTCATGGGTCGATCCGATGAAGAGCTGCTCCACGTAATCTTCTTCACGAGTCTCCATCCCTGTGAGTCCCTTCCCGCCGCGGCGCTGGCTGCGATAGGTCGAAAGCGCCAACCGTTTAATGTACCCGTAATGAGTGACGGTAATTACCATCTCTTCTTCGGTGATGAGGTCTTCAATGGTCAGGTCGGCGGTTTCGGGAACGATCTCGGTCCTTCTCTCGTCGGCATATTTATTCCGGATTTCCAAAAGTTCGTCCTTGATAATCTTCGTAACGAGCGCCTCGCTGACCAGAATCGCTTTCAGCCTCTCTATTTCCTTTAGGATCTCCTCGTAATCTCTGACGATCTTGTCCCTTTCAAGTCCTGTCAACCGCTGGAGCCTCATATCGAGGATGGCCTGGGCCTGAATAGCCGAAAGTGGATAATTCGTCATGAGGCCGGTCTTGGCCTCTTCGGGAGTCTTGGAATTCCTGATAAGAGCGATAATCGCATCGAGATGGTCGAGGGCGATCTTGAGGCCTTCCAGGATATGCGCCCTCTCTTCGGCTTTTCTCAACTCGAAGCGGGTCCTGCGGATGACCACGTCGCGACGGTGCTGGATGAAGTGATCGAGTATCCGCTTAAGGTCCATGACGCGCGGCTGACCATTGGCCAGGGCAAGCATGATAATGCCGAATGTAGATTCCATCTGGGTATGCTTGTAAAGATTGTTCAGCACTACCTGCGGGACTTCGCCTCTCTTGAGTTCCAGGACTATGCGCACCGCATCGTTGCGGTCGGACTCGTCACGAATGTCCGATATGCCTTCGAGCTTCTTTTCGCGGACAAGCTCGGCTATCTTTTCTATCAGTCTCGATTTGTTCAACTGATAATGTATTTCTGAAATAATGATGCTGTCACCGCTCTTGGCCTCGCGTTCGATGCGGGCCTTGGCCCTCACCTTGATAAGGCCCCTGCCAGTATTGTATGCGTCGATGATACCTTGCGTTCCGTGGATAACGGCGCCCGTGGGAAAATCCGGCCCCTTAATTACAGCAATGAGATCGCTGATGGTAGTATCGGGATTCTCGAGGAGCATGATCAGCCCGTTGATGACCTCTCCCAGGTTATGGGGCGGAATGTTCGTCGCCATGCCGACGGCGATACCGGACGAGCCGTTGATAAGCAGGTTCGGAATCCTAGCCGGAAGAACAGTCGGCTCTTCTGTGGTATCGTCGAAGTTAGGTGTGAAATCGACCGTCTCCTTTTCGATGTCGGCGAGCATCTCCTCGGCTATCTTTGCCAGCCGGGCTTCCGTATAACGATACGCTGCGGCAGGGTCTCCATCCAGTGACCCGAAATTGCCCTGTCCATCTACGAGGGGATACCTCATGTTGAAGTCCTGGGCGAGTCTCACCATAGCGTCATACACAGCAGAATCGCCGTGGGGATGATACTTCTTCAGCACCTCGCCTACGACACCGGCGCTCTTCGAATATTTTTTATTGGGAAGGAGCCCTTCCTTGTACATCGCGTACAGGATCCTTCTGTGGACCGGCTTCATGCCGTCCCGCACCTCGGGCAAAGCCCTTCCGATAATTACGCTCATAGCGTAATCGAGATAGCTTACTTTCATCTCTTCTTCTATGTTTATTGAAACTCTCGACATTTTCTGGACCCCTTCTATTGAGTTAAAAAAGACCTACTATTTTACCACATTACATAGCATTATATGGGTATATTTGTAACTGTCAAAAAAGGAATAAAGCAGGGATACAAAGTCCCAAATTGCCAAGCCAATAGATAGTCTAAATCCTTCGCAGCAGATCGGCAGGGGGGATAATCCTGATACCCCGGTAGGTGTTCAGATCGAGCAGATCCCGGTCACCAGTAACCAGGAAATCGGCAACGCCACCCACCGCACAGGTCAGAAACATGTCATCATGCGGGTCACGGCAGACCCCGGTGACATGGGCGTTCGCCTCTACCACCTCGAAAAACGGCAGAATGTGCTGCTCCACGATGAGGATAATCTCCGCCTTAGTCAGCGAGAATTTTGGATAGCCGAGCACCCGTCTGAACTCGGCAAACGTTGCGGCGCTGACAATCTGAACGATCCTGCCCTGCGCCCAGGCCCCAACAAGCTCCGCCAGTGGTCCGCGAAACAGCAGGGCAGATACAAGCACATTTGTATCGACAACAACTCTCAGGGCCTTCTTTTTCGCGCCCATTTCACTGCATCTGCTACATCGGCCTTCGTTAGTCCAAGCTTTTCGATTTTATCGCGCACCGCACCGAGACGGTCACCGGCCGGGACGATCCGGACTGGGTTAAGCACGATCGTATTACCCTTTACCTCAACATCGAAATACTCCGTGTCCGGGAACTCCTTCACCACATCCTTGGGCAAAGTCAACTGATTCTTCGACGTCTTCTTAGCAAGCATATCCTTACCTCCTTACTATAAGGATACATTACAATGCTGGTTTGCGCAAGAAACCGACTGTTTATCCTATTCTTCGTCCTCTTCCTCGATAATTACGAGCATCAGACCGCAATCGGGGCACTCGTTGGCGCCTGCGTGCACGGGGGAACCACAGGCCGGGCATTTTCCCTGGCTGACCAGCTCGTTTGAAGCACGGATCTCCGGATGCATTTCCATAAAGTATTCCTCAATGCGCTCCTTTGCCTTTTCAACGTCCTCTTTCGATACAATCAATTGCCATTCATCGCCGCAACAGCCTTTGTTACAGCCGGTATCGGAAGTGACGGTACAAGCGATACCGGCATCGATTAGCACGTTGTACAGCTCATCAATCCACTTCAGATCACCCTTCCTGACCACAACTGCGTTTCTAACGATCTGCTCCGACAGCTGCTTTTTTTCCTCCTGAACATTTCTGTACTCCTCGTGCAAGAGAAGGACGGTACCGCAATCAGCGCATTTCTCGATATGCGGCAGATACTCGGTTTCGCAATCAGGACATATCTTATTCCGGTTCATAGTTAGGGAGAGGAAAGGTAATATTTTTATTCTGCATCATTATAATATATTAGCAGACCCTGGGATAAATGGGAGAGCAGTGCTGCAATGCATGACCCTCTTACTCTGCCCCTGAACATGGCTGTTTATGTAAATTGTAATTTGAATTGACAAATTACAATTTTCTATGACTCAGGCCTTGCTGCCTGGCTCCTGGGCATTCCCATCGAAATCAAAGCCGAACAGACAGTCACCTCCGATGCCGTTGCAGGCCTTAAAAAATGACGTGCCCTTGCGAGTCAGCCGGAAGTCCCGGCGTTCCTTGTTTACGGCGGAACAGAGAAACAGG
>JBGOVD010000287.1:0-3817 GCA_041477935.1 Dissulfurispiraceae bacterium
ACCCACACCCTGCACGCGCCCTCTGATAACGAGATGTGCCCGCGTATTCATATTTTAATGATAGCAGTTCCTTCGGGAAAATGAAGAAGGGACCTCCTGCGCGGCCAGGCAGGAGAAATCGTGGCGATCTGTCATGCAGGGGAGCCATCGAGATGGCGTTTTATCTCCCGGATAAAATCGTCGCCGTACCGCTGCAGCTTCGCATCACCAACCCCGCTGATCATCCGCAAGTCAGCCGCGGAAGTTGGAAGACGCCTGCACATCTCGTGAAGTGTTTTGTCCGAAAAAATAATATAAGGAGGAACATGCTGGGCGTCTGCCATCTTTTTTCTCAGCGAGCGCAGACTGGCGAAAAGCGACTCATCGAATGCTCCCGGTTCGTCTTCACTGTCCCTGAATATCTTAGGCTTCGTTTTCGGCTCTTCTTTTCTCAGCGCCGAGATGACTTCCCTCCCGAACAGAATATCGGAACCCATAGCGGTAAGCTTCAGTACAGGGTATGGGTCACCTTCCTGCAGGACCGCCTCCTGCGCCATAAGTTCATCCAATACGGTCCGCCAGTATCGCTTATCCCTGCCCTTGCCGGCGCCATAGGTCTTGATTTCGTTGTGCCGGAGCTCGCGAATACGCTTTGTGTCCGCCCCGGTTACGATGTCTACGATGTGGCCTGTCCCGAACCTCTGGCCAGTCCTCGAAATGGCCGACATGATTATCTGCGCGTCGGTGGTGATGTCTATCCGCTCGACCGATCCGACACAGATATCGCACGCCCCGCAGTTTTCAACCGGATACGTCTCACCAAAAAAGCCGAGGAGCTGACGTCTCCTGCATACATTATGAGACGCGAGCCCGACTACTTGATTCAGCTTCTCTGTCGCAATAATTCGCTCCTGTTCGTCCGCGACCGAGTTTATGAAGTAACGGATTTTAGGGATGTCTCCTCTGCCGAAAAAAAGAAGGCAGCGGGCGGGTTCTCCGTCGCGTCCTGCGCGTCCGGTCTCCTGGTAATAGCCTTCGATATTCTTCGGGAGATCGGCGTGGACTACGAATCTCACATTCGACTTGTCGATGCCCATGCCGAAAGCGATGGTAGCCACGATGACCTGGGCTTCGTCCCTGTTGAAGGCCTCCTGGTTCGCATTTCGCTCTTCGGCGGACAAGCCCGCATGATAAGGAAGCGCCGCTATCCCCTTTGATTTAAGAAAGCCTGCCGTTCCCGTTACTGAATCGCGAGTCGTCCGGTATATGATCCCTGACTCTCCCGCATGGTGCTTGAGAAACTCGACTATCTGAAAATCCACCTTCGACTTTGACTTGACCTCATAGTGAAGGTTAGGGCGGTCGAATGAGGCCCGCACTATATGCGGTCTTCTCAACCCGATCTTGTCGATGATATCTTCCTGTACCTTTTGGGTTGCAGTTGCCGTGAAGGCCGCGACCGGGATGTCAGGAAACGCTTTTGGTATGAGTGAAAGGCTGAGATAATCCGGCCGGAAATCATGACCCCATTCGGAAACGCAGTGGGCCTCGTCAATCGCAAATAGTGAGATGGCAAGGGGTTTCAGCCTCTCGATGAAATGAGGCATTGCAAACCTCTCGGGGGCGATATAGAGCAACTTAATGAGGCCTGCACTCAACTGGCGATATACTCCTGACATCTCTACGGCATTCATCGAGCTGTTCATGAATGCTGCCGATATCCCGTTTTCGACTGCGGCATCGACCTGGTCTTTCATCAGGGAGATTAGCGGGCTTATTATTACGGCAGTGCCTTTCATCAGCGCTGCGGGCAATTGGTAACAAAGTGATTTTCCGCCGCCGGTAGGCATCACTGCAAAAACATCCGCTCCGCTCAGGACAGCCCTGACTATTGATTCCTGGTTTGGACGGAATGACTGGAAACCAAAGACGGTATTTAAAGTATCGAAAAGGGGGTCGCGACCTGCTTTTTCGTTCATATTGCGTATTTTACCACAGCGGATCATCTGCTATTTCTATCTCACAGAAGGAAACGGCAGAGTATGTTATACTAGCCTCTTATGACTGAATATATCGATGGACTGGGATGGGCTGCAATACATGTAAGCGCTTTGAAGCTGCCGGTGGGTTGTGATGCAAACTACTATCTTTCAGGTGGCATCCTGCTGATCGGGAGCGTGCTGGCCCTGATGTTTACGGAAAGCAACCCGTAGACTGCTGTAAAACATGTATCAAATGAGAGAGCTGTCTCATTGCCGCTTTAAATGACCCTTATTCTTTGTCTTCCTTAGCAATCAAGCCAAGAGAGCCGGTGCCTTATTGCCATTTCATGGTCGTCTTTCTATCTTCAATGTGCCGGGAATATATCCATACTGCCAAGAGACCGTTCTACTTGGGGATATAGGCGTTCAAGCCGATTGTTAGTGGTTTTCCGCCTATTGTCAGCGATGTCTTCATATTGCCTCTTGTGCTGGCTACTACAAGGGTTTTTCCCGATGCGCTTGGTGTCGGTTCCTCCAGGTCGCACGTGATAATAAGCTTATTCCCTTCGATTTTAGTTTCAATTGCCATTTGCCTCACCTCAGCGTATAGGCGCCCCTAATCGATTATGCCTCTTCGAACCGGTCTAAGACCGACAGGAAGCTGCTTTTCAGCATGAGATAATGATAACACGAGAAAAGGAAATTACCAATTCTGCCCTGGCGTATCGATTTCTTGCCCTTCCAAAGCCTTCTGACGCATGACGCCTTTCGTGCATGTATCCTGAAAATATTCTAAAATTAATAGAAAGCATGATTGCTTCTTTGTGCTCTATGGAGGTCCTGAAATGGATATCATTCTGAACGATAATGAAGTCCGCATCCTTGCATGCCTTATTGAAAAGGAAATGACTACCCCTGAGTATTACCCATTGTCGCTCAATTCACTGACCAATGCCTGCAACCAGAAATCGAACCGTAATCCTGTTGTTTCTTACGATGAAATTGCTGTGTCGCGTGGCCTTGACAGTCTGCAAGAGAAGGGTCTTATACGGAAAACGTTTACGTCAGGGAGCCGCGTGACGAAATTCCTGCATGCGATACTGGATCGGTTCGATCTGTCAAGGCAGGAAATGGCCATTTTTTGCGAACTCATGCTCCGAGGGCCTCAGACCGTTGGAGAGCTGCGCGCTCACACTGAAAGAATGTCTGCCTTTGAGAGCCTGACGCAGGTTGAAGACACACTCCAGGGACTGGCGGAACATGATCCTCCTTTAACTCTAAAGATGTCCAGAGAAGCCGGAAGAAAAGAGTGCAGGTACATGCATCTTTTGTTAGGCGGAGTAGAAACCTTGCATGACTTCAACGCGGACCCGGCAGAGATTGAAATATCATCAGACGAGAAGATCAAGAAACTTGAAGATGAGATTGTAACTATGCGAAGCGAACTGGAGGAACTGAAACGGGCCTTCTCTGAATTCAAAGCGCAGTTTTGACCGGATTCTTTCAACGCTGGCAAAATGAAAGATATTATCGGGATGTGTTCCGGAATTCCCATTCAACCTGATACGGCGTCTGTCGGCTGTTGCTCTCGATCTGTTTGTGTCCTTGGAAAAGATGATCGAAGCAATTATCGCATCAGGCGAATGCTCCGCCGTCGAGCTGGTAAGAGAAGAAATTGATTCCGTGGGAACACCTGGACTCCGCCAATGGGGTCGGCGCCGCCTTATGTGCCCCGTTGTTTGTGGCGAAAATAGTCAGCCTGTATTATCCGCAGCGGGAGGCAAAGCTCATCGGCGCCGTCAAACCCGCAAGATGCTATAGATCATTTCAATCCGAAACGGCTTTCTGATGTATCC
>JBGOVD010000315.1:0-3474 GCA_041477935.1 Dissulfurispiraceae bacterium
CCACGGTATAGGGAAATTCATCGGCCTTCAGAGAGAAAGGATAGAGGATTACGAGGAAGACCTGATCACCCTCGAATATGCAGGAGGCGACAGGCTTTATCTGCCTTTCCAGGGCATCTACCTGCTTCATAAATACAGCGCGGGCGAAGGTCATGCGGCTGCTCTTGACCGGATCGGCGGGAAACGATGGCAGACCACAAAGCAAAAGGTAAAGCAGAGCGTCAAGGAGATGGCCGATAAGCTGCTCAAGCTCTATGCTGAGAGAAGAGTGTCGCGCGGATTCGTTTTCAGCGAAGATACGCCGATGCATACCGAGTTCGACGATTTCTTTCCATACGACGAGACCGAAGATCAGATTAAGGCTGTTGAAGAGATCAAGAAGCATATGCAGTCCGATCATCCGATGGACATGCTGATCTGCGGCGATGTCGGATACGGCAAGACCGAGGTGGCGATTAAAGCCGCTTTCAGGGCGGTCTATGACGGCAAGCAGGTAGCGGTACTTGTGCCGACCACGCTGCTTGCAGAGCAGCATTACCGCACTTTCAAATCCAGGTACGCCGCATTTCCGGTGAAGATCGACTACCTCAGCCGGTTCAAGGACCCGAAAGAAGCGAAGAAAAGTATCGCCGCACTTGCAAAAGGCGAAATCGACATTGTCATCGGCACGCACATGCTGCTCAATAAGACGGTCCAATTTCAGGACCTGGGGCTCCTCATTATCGACGAAGAACATCGCTTCGGCGTTGCTCAGAAAGAGCGCGTGAAGGAACTGAGAAAGAATGTAGATGTTATAACGCTTACTGCAACTCCTATCCCGAGGACACTCCATATGTCGCTGTCCGGCATACGCGAAATGTCTACCATCGAAACCCCGCCGGAGGAACGGCTTGCGGTGCGGAGCGTCGTTACACGCCATAACGACAGGACCATTAAGGAGGCGATCGAAAGGGAGATAAAACGCGAAGGGCAGGTCTTTTTCGTCCACAACAGGATAAGGGACATCGAACGGGTAGTTTCCTACATCAGGAAACTTGTCCCTGATGTCAGGATAGATTATGCCCACGGCCAGATGGCGGAGCACCAGCTCGAAAAGATCATGCTCTCTTTTCTTAACGGGCAGATCGACGTGCTTGTATCGACGGCCATCATCGGATCGGGTCTCGATATTCCTACGGCAAACACAATGATCATAGACCGGGCCGATACCTTCGGTCTCTCGGACCTGTATCAATTGAGGGGCAGGGTAGGACGTGGAAATCTTCAGGCTTACTCGTATTTCCTGATTCCAGGTGAGGACATTCTCACCGATGACGCAAAAAAGAGACTGCAGGCCATCCAGGAGATGAGTTACCTGGGTGCCGGCTTCAGACTGGCACTGAAAGACCTTGAAATACGCGGTGCAGGCAATCTGCTCGGCGGCGAGCAATCCGGCCATATCTACAAGGTTGGTTTCGATATGTATATGGAAATGCTCGAAAAGGCGGTGGCCGAGCTGAAAGGAGAAGAGGTAAGCGACGAGATCGAACCGCAGATCAAGCTCCGGCTGGCCGCTTTTATTCCCGAAGAGTATATCTCTGACATGTCGCTCAGGCTGAGTATGTATAAGCGCCTGACGTCGATCAAGTCGCTCGATGAGCTTGATGATTTTACCGTTGAGATGGCCGACCGGTTCGGCAGGTTGCCTGAAGAAGTGACGAACCTGATGCATGTGATCAGGATAAAGCTTTTTTCGAAGCAACTATCTATTTCAAAGGTCGTCGATATCGGCGGTCATTACCGCTTTACAGTCGGAAAAGATGACAGCGGCAGGGAATCTCAATTGCCCGAAGGCTTTGCTGATAAGATGCTGAAGGTCCTCTTCGAAATGCAAAGCAGGGGCGGTTCGCGAACCGCCCCTGCAATACGTTTCTTGCAGAACGGTTTCGAAGTAGGGGCGCAATTCGTTGCGCCCGGCAAATCATCCGAGGAAAGGATGAAAGCCGTGGAGGAAATATTAAGGGAATTGATCGGAAAATTGTAGGGGCGAGATTTATCACGCCCGGATTTATTTGTTTCATCTGCGACGCGGGCGCAATATCCGCCTGAGGCGGATGCGCCCCTACATTGATATGGACAATACATATGAAATCATTTACACTGAACAGAGAAAGGGAAGAAAGGCGAGGATAATGAGAACTTCTGCAATTAGAAATATATGTGCAGCATTTGTTTTGATCGGAATTCTGAGCGGCTGCGTCCCGACTGCTGAGAAAGCACCACCCAAACTAGCCGACTACCATAACAAGATGGGAATGGCGTATCTGAACGAGGGTAAGACCCAGCTCGCATTTGTAGAATTTCAGAAGGCAGTGCAGATCGAGCCCAACAATAAAGACATAGCCTATAATCTCGGTATTGTCTACCTGCAGCTTGAAGATAATGAAAACGCAAAGCTGTATTTTCTCAGGGCGGTCAAACTGGATCCCAAATTTGCTGACGCATACAATAATCTCGGTTATACCTACATGCAGCTCGGGCAGTGGCGGGATGCCGTGGGATCATTCCAGAAGGCACTCGCCAACCTGCTTTACCGGACGCCTGAGAAGGCCTTCTATAGCATGGGGATGTCCTACTACCGCCTCGGAGAGTATGAAAAGGCAGTCGATGCATTTAAAGATTCTATCAGGAGAGATAATACGTTTGTTCTTCCCTATTACGGCATGGCGCTTGCCTACAACAAGCTGGAGAGGTTAGGCGATGCCGCAGAGATGATGGACAGGGCCATAATGATTGATCCCAATTATCAGGGCAACAGGGACAGGAAAGTTGCCGACATGAAGGAGCGCCTGTATTCCGCAAAGGGAGAAGAAGAGAAGGACCTTCGGGATTTGCTTGAGATAATGCAGTATTGATATGGAAGAACGGTTGTTAGGGGCGTTGCATGCAACGCCCCTACAAAACGCAACCGCACAACAACAAAAAACGGCTGCCCTTTCGGACAGCCGTTTTCGTTACATCATCGCGTCACGCTTGCGCGTTACGCATTTGCGGATTTAGAAGCTGAGCTGAATGCCATGTCTTACGACATACGCATCATCAGGGTTATGGGCACCAAAAGCTGCGGTCAGTTCAGGAGTAGCCTGGTTTCTGGCACCCTTCCAGAACTTACCTGCGAAGAGGTAACCGCCCTCAACAAAGTAGTTCAGGTTGCGGTCGATCTTGTAATTGAACTTGGTGTCGACTTCAACGCCGATGTTCCTTGAGAGGCCGGCAGTGGTGTACACACCGGTTGATATGTTATTACTTTCGACTGCGCGCAGATAGTAAACATCAAGATTTGCCGAAAGGTCTTTGGTTATGTCGGCTGCGGCTGAACCCTTCAGGTACCAGGTGTTCTGGAGACCACCTGTTCCGTTGCCGGCTGCGTTGACGGTGCGGTAGTCATATACGTACGTAAAGTGCTGGACCGTACCCTGGCTTGTGATGAAGGTC
>JBGOVD010000191.1:0-4975 GCA_041477935.1 Dissulfurispiraceae bacterium
CTGCTCGGCACTTCGATAGCCAGACCGTTGATCGCAAAGAAACAGATCGAGATAGCGATCAGGGAGAATGCCAATGCAGTAGCCCACGGCGCAACAGGCAAGGGAAATGACCAGGTGCGCTTCGAGTTGACATATTATGCGCTCAAGCCGGACATACAGGTCATCAGCCCCTGGCGAGAGTGGTCTTTCGATTCGCGCCAATCCCTCATCGATTATGCGAAGAAGCACGGCATCCCGGTGGAAGCGACGAAGAAGAAACCATACAGCACCGACCGCAACATCCTTCACATCAGCTACGAAGGCGGTATTCTCGAAGATCCGTGGGCCGAGCCGCCAAAGGACATGTACACCATGATGGTCCCGCCCGAGAAGGCGCCCGACAAACCGACTTATATTGAGATTGAATACGAAGGCGGAAACCCGGTCAGGCTGAACGGCAAAGCGCTTTCGCCGTTCAAGTTCTTCCAGCAGCTTAATCAAATCGCAGGATCGAACGGCATAGGAAGGGTCGACCTCGTAGAAAACCGCTTCGTCGGAATGAAATCGAGGGGCGTCTACGAAACCCCTGCCGGCACTGTTCTCCATATTGCGCACAGGGCTGTCGAATCGCTTACACTTGACAGGGAAGTTCTGCACCTCCGCGACTCGCTCATCCCGAAATTCGCGGAACTCGTCTACTACGGCTTCTGGTTCGCGCCCGAAAGAGAAATACTTCAGAACACAGTCGACTTGATACAGAAGGATGTGGCGGGAACGGTAAGACTCAAGCTCTATAAAGGTAATTGCCTCGTCGTCGGACGGAAATCGCCGAAGTCGCTCTATCATCCGGAACTGGCGACCTTCGAATCTGAAAAGATATATAACCAGAAGGACGCCGAAGGGTTCATTAAGCTGAATGCCCTTCGGTTAAAAGTGAGGAGCATGCTGAGGGGATAGTAAAACAAAACCCCTCCATCCTCCCCTTGAACTAAGGGGAGGCAGAGATATTTAATGATGACTAAACAGCCCATAACCGACACCGCCGAGCTGAAATACTGGCTGGCCCTGACCTTTATCAAGGACATCGGTCCGATTACGGTCAAGAAGCTGCTTTCGTCCTTCCGCACTCCGAAGAACATCCTTGCTGCTTCTCTGAAGGAATTGCAGAAGGTCGAAGATATCAAGGCATCCAGGGCGAGGGCTATCCATGAGTTCGATTCGTGGGACCTTGTCGAACAGGAACTTGCGAAGATCGAAGGGCTTGGCGTCAGAGTTGTCACCTTCGACGACAGGACCTATCCATCATCTCTCCGGCAGATCGATGATGCTCCTATACTCCTCTATATGAAGGGAGAGATCAGGGACGAGGACCGTTACGCTATCGGAATTGTAGGATCGAGGAATATGAGTCCCTACGGCAAGAAGATTGCCGAGACATTTTCGGCAGAACTGGCATCAAAGGGCTTCACAATCGTAAGCGGGATGGCCCGTGGCATCGATACCACCGCGCACAAAGGTGCTTTAAAGGCTAAAGGCAGAAGTATCGCCGTGCTGGGATGCGGCATCGACACCCCTTATCCTCCCGAAAACGACGCTCTCTTCGATGAACTCTCGCAAAACGGTGCCGTAATCAGCGAGTTCCCGCTTGGAACGCCGCCCAACAGGGAGAACTTCCCGAAGAGAAACAGGCTCATCAGCGGACTTTCACTCGGCGTGCTGATCGTAGAGGCCGCGGCGGGAAGCGGTTCGCTCATCACCGCGAACTACGCTCTGGAACAGGGCAAAGAAATCTTCGCCGTCCCCGGTGCCATTACGACCATGAATGCGGTGGGCACCAACAGCCTCATCAAGAAGGGCGCAAAACTGGTCCAGAAGGTCGATGATATCCTCGAAGAACTCACCCCTCTTCTAAAGGGATTGCTCAGGTCCTCGGGAAATCCTGAGGGTCGCGGCGGCACCGCTGAAATTGTTACCAATCTGGGCGGACTTGAAATTAATAATGAAGAAAAGGCAATATGTAATGTTCTGGGCAGCGAACCCCGCCACATCGATATCATCTCCAGAGAAACCGGGATAGCCTCTCAGAAACTATCGGGGATTTTGCTGGGTCTCGAGCTTAAGGGTATCGTGAAGCAGTCCGAAGGCAAGAATTTTTTCATGCTGTAAAAACGATAAACGCGGCCAATTTGCTTTTTGCAAAGATGTAATAACATAAAGGTTCAAGGTTCGGAACTTGCTATAGGGAGGGAAATGGCAAGAAGATTGATGGACCTGCTGAGGGTCCTCGCAAAGGAAATCATCGAGAAGGGGTACGATGCCGATGACGCATTGAAGAAGATCAATGTGGTCGACATCGATTTCATAACCGTTAAAGAGGAACTCCAGGCCCTGGAACTGTCGAAACATATAGACGAAGCTGAACTTGATACGATAAAGGCGCTTCTCGCCTACATCCTCATGAGGGATTCCGACCTCGAAGTCGAGGACGTCTATGCCTTTATCTTCGGCAGAGGACGCCAGATCATCTGGAATTAGCCGTGTTCACCCTGAATTAGGAGGAAGATTCTTGAAATCCCTGGTCATAGTCGAATCGCCTGCAAAAGCGAAGACGATCAATAAGATACTCGGAAGCGATTTTGAAGTAAAGGCTTCGGTAGGCCATGTAAAGGACCTGCCTGCAAAAGAGCTCGGGGTCAATGTCAATAAAGACTTTGCACCCACCTACATAATCATCCCGGGCAAAGAAAAAGTCATCAAGGAGCTGAAGAAGGAAGCGAAGAAGGCCGACAGGGTCTACATCGCGACCGACCCTGACCGCGAAGGAGAGGCCATCGCCTATCATATCGCCGAAGAGGTCAAGGACCCCAAGCATCCCGACAAGATTTTCAGGGTCGCATTTCACGAGATCACCGCCAAGTCGGTCAAGGAAGCGATAGAACACCCGGGCTCGATCAATACCGACAGGGTGGACGCACAGCAGGCGCGGAGGATACTCGACCGCCTCGTCGGATATAAACTGAGCCCGTTTCTGTGGAAGAAGGTGCGCAGGGGACTGAGCGCAGGCAGGGTGCAGTCGGTCGCCGTGCGGCTCGTCGTTGACAGGGAGCGCGAGATCGAGGCCTTCAATAAAGAGGAATACTGGACCATCGAGGCTACTCTCCAGTCGCCCAGGAATGCGGAATCCCCCTTTCCTGCACGGCTCTTCAAATACGAAAATTCTCTCGTTGTCGACCGCGATGCCCCTGAAGGCAAGCGCTTCCTCATCGGCAATGAAGAAAAGGCCCTCCAGGTCGTCGATACCGTCACAGGCAAGGAATGCTTCCTGGCGAAGATCGACAAGAGGCTCAAGAAAAGGACCCCGGCTGCGCCTTTTATAACCAGCACTCTCCAGCAGGAAGCGGCGCGGAGGTTGCGCTTCCCTGCAAAGAAGACGATGATGATAGCCCAGCAGCTCTATGAAGGGGTGGAACTGGGGCCTGAAGGTTCCGTCGGTCTCATAACTTATATGAGGACCGATTCTTTCAGGTTAGCTCCCGAGGCGCAGCAGTGGGCCAGGGATTTCATCGAAAGGAAATTCGGCAAGGACTATGTGCCCGAAAAGCCGCCTGTATACAAGAGCAAGCAATCGGCACAGGAGGCGCACGAAGCGGTAAGGCCTACCTATGAGGAAAAGACACCCGAACAAGTGAAGCCGTTCCTTGGCAGGGACCAGTACAACCTTTACAAACTTATCTGGAACCGTTTCATCGCAAGCCAGATGAGCCCGGCGCAGCTTGAGCAGACGACCTTCGTCATCGGACTGAGAAACAATGGCATGGAGATGCAGGGCACAGAGTTCAGGGCCTCCGGGATGGTCATCAAATTCCAGGGCTTCATGGCACTATACACCGAGAGCAAGGACGACATAGAGGATGAAGAAGGCGGATTGCTCCCTGCCCTTTCCGAAAGCGATCCGCTCGAACAGAAGGAAATCAAACCTGTTCAGCACTTCACGCAGCCGCCCCCGCGCTACACCGAGGCGACACTCGTAAAGGCTCTTGAAGACAAGGGGATCGGCAGGCCGAGCACTTACGCCTCGATCCTTTCGACAATTCAGGACAGAAAATACGCGCAGAAGATCGAAAACAGATTTTCGCCCACCGAACTCGGTGTTGTGGTCAACGATCTGCTCGTCGAAAAGTTCCCCGAACTGATCGATTACAATTTCACGGCGACGATGGAGAGCGAACTCGACGATATCGAGCAGGCCAAGTTGAACTGGGTCAGCGTCGTCAAGGATTTCTTCGTACCCTTCGATCTCGATCTGAAAGCGGCGGAAAAGGACAAGGAAAGGGTCAAGCCCGAAGATATACCGACCGATATCGTCTGCGAAAAGTGCGGCGCTCCCATGATAATCAAGTGGGGCAGGCACGGAAGGTTCCTCGCATGTTCGGGATATCCACAATGCAAAAATACAAGGCCCCTTGACGGAGACAAACCTCAAACCGCAGAGGATGTCCTTACAGGCGAAATCTGCGAAAAGTGCGGCTCGCCAATGGTAATGAAGACCGGCCGCTTCGGCAAATTCATTGCATGCTCCAAGTACCCCGAGTGCAAGACCACCAAACCGCTCTCGACCGGTGTCAAATGCCCCGTGGACGGAGGAGACATCGTAGAAAGGAAATCGAAGCGCGGCAAGCCCTTCTGGAGCTGCGGCAACTATCCGAACTGCACCTATGCCTTGTGGTACAAGCCGGTGCCGGTAGCGTGCCCCAAATGCAAGGCCCCTTTTATGGCCGAGAAAAGGAACAAGGCGGGAGAAGTCTTTCATGTATGCCTCGAAAAGACATGCGGACATAAAGAAGAAGTGAAACAACCCGAGGCGTCATCATAGGTAGGGGCGAACGGCCGTTCGCCCCTACAAGTTCATGATTGCACATAAACCTTTCATCATAGGCATCGGAGGCGCACACAGCACCGTCGGCAAGACATCACTTGCAGCCGCGCTCATCAGACA
>JBGOVD010000325.1:0-3374 GCA_041477935.1 Dissulfurispiraceae bacterium
GGAACTCGGGCTTTCCGATGATTATCGTGAGATGATTCGTGTTGCCTCTCTTCTGCATGATTACGGGAAGATCGGAATTAGTGACGCCATCCTCAAGAAGCCGGGAAAGTTGACGGATGAGGAGTATGAAGAGATCAAGACGCATGCCGAGAAGACACGGCAGATCCTTCTCAAAATCAACTTTCAGGGGATTTATCGCGAGGTGCCGGATATTGCGGGGGCTCATCATGAGAAGGTTGACGGCAGTGGGTACCCGCTGGGGCTCAAGGGAGATAAAATTCCGCTTGGCGCCAAAATTATCGCCGTGGCCGATTTTTTTGAAGCTATCACCGCAAAGCGGCATTATCGTGAACCCATGGCGCTTGATGTTGCTTTAAAGATGCTGGAGGAGAAGCGGGAAATACATTACGATGGTGCGATAATAGATGCATTTTTGCGCTATTTTCACGGGAATGGCGGACTGCCGAAGTGACGCACTCCAAAACCTTTAGCTAATCGGCTTTACACCTCTGCACGAAATGACCGGTGTGTAGGTGAATCTTCCCGGATCGACAAAGAACTTTTTGAAGTCCACAATGAACTCATCATAGCCGCCTGGATAGTATGGGAAGCGATAATTCATTTTTGGTGCAGTGACTTCTACTTTCTTAAACCAATTGTATGCGTCGCTTTCTTTTAATTCTCCGGTGATGAGGTGGTGAGCGCCGACGTCAACCATTATATCACCGTAACCTAGCCGGTACAGATGCGAATAGAGTTTTCTGCCCGCATAGGGGTCGAAGTTCGCCTTTTCTTCAAGGGTACTAACGATATCTGACAATGTTTTTTCAAGTCGCGCTGAAAGGCCGTAATGATTAAGGCAATTATGATCGAGATCGATCAGGCATATGATACCGCCATGCTTTACGATGCGCGACACATTCTGGACGATTTCGAATGCATCGGATCTGAAATATTCAAGGACGAACCGAAGCCAGACGAAGTCGAAGAGGCCCAGGTCGTCAAGCGGTTCTTTAATATTCTTGCACAAAAACTGAACACCCTCTGTGCCATAACGATCTGCCGCAAAACCGACTCTCTGCATTGATCCATCAATGCCGACTGCGGTGCCCTCCGGTCCGACTATTGCATGAAATACCGAGGTGGTTTTTCCTGAACCGCAACAAACATCGGCAACCTTCATGCCTTGCCTTAACCCGGCCCAAAGGGCCTGTTTCCTGACAACGCCCTCCTCTGTTTTCATATCGAGTCGGAGTGCTTCCTCATCACTTTCCATTAAATAATCAAAATCATTAAGCACGATGAAAATATACCTCTTTCTTGATTTTAGGGATGTCAGTTATCATACCACGATGATAATCGGTCTTGACAGCTTGTTTTTGCATCATCTTCTCACAAGCGACTGGTAGACCTCTTTTTGATCAGAGTCGTCGACGAGTATGGTATTATTATCAATGTCTACTGAGGATGAAAACAGAAAATAGGAATATATGGACGCCATAATTATAGCAGACACAAGTTCTGAAAGCGTATCAGCTACAAATAAGCTGAAACTGACGGTCGACGGGCATATCGCAAGCATTCAGAATGTAATTAATTTTGTGCAAAATAGCGGACGTGTGGTCCCTCCGGTTGACGGAGACGGAGTGTCCAGTTGGGCGTCGTCTCATAAACTCAACGGCATCTTTCTTTATAGTTATCTGTCAGGGCAAGGCTTTGATGTCGGGTTGATCAACAGCTATTATGATGAACGAGACACATTCGTCAACATGCTTAAAGAGTCCCCGAAGGCAGTGATCATCTCGACTACCTTTATCATGAGTAAAAAAGCTTTGCATCAATTGGTTCGGGATATCCGATCTTTGGCACCGGACATATTCATCGTGGCCGGAGGTCAATTTGTTCACCTCTCCAGCAGAATACGAGAACGGCTTAAGTCAGACAATCCGTTAATGGATATCTATAGCAGCGACTATCTGTTTCTTGATCAGGAAGATGAGCCGCAGGTTGATCTTTACATTATCAGTTCCCGTGGAGAGGCAATTCTTGCCAAGGCATTAAGCATTATCAAAGCTCATGGGAAGTGCGAAGGTCTGCCGAATACTGCCACATATCTGAATAAAAGGTATGGTTTTGGCAATCAGACCGACGATATAGTCGAGGCAGGCGCAGTTACCGTAGATTGGGACCGCTTACCTGCTGATGTATTCAAGACCGGCGTGATTCCGATGCAAGCCAGTTATGGCTGTCCGTATCAGTGTGCTTTTTGCAATTTCATGAAAGACAGACGCCTCATGGGCGTTAAGCCACTCGAAACTCTAATCGAAGAACTGAAGATAGTTGGACAAAAGGGTGTTCGCTATGTCTGGTTTGCCGACGACAACTTCAGATTGGGGAGAAATGATCTCGCGGATGTCTGCAAGAGATTTATTGAGCAGGGAGTGACCGTGAAGTGGAAGAGTTTTATCCGTGCAAGCGCGCTGAAGACTATAGATATGGAGCTGCTGAAGGCTGCGGGCTGTATTGAATTGCAATTCGGGTTGGAGTCGGCGGATCCGGCTATACTTGCCGCGATGAACAAAAAAGCCAATCCGGAGCTTTATGGTGAAGTGATTGAACGGGCAATGAGAGCAGGCATCAACTGTTCCGGATATTTCATTTTTGGGTTCCCGGGTGAGACAAAAGAAACTGTTGAACGGACTTGTGAGTTCATCAAGAGTTTGGAACATCCGGAGTTGGACGGCAATATTTCTTTTTCGCTGTTCCCTTTCATGATAGCACCGTTAAGTCCTATTTCGGAAGTGAACAATGCACGTAAATATGGGCTTGAGGGATACATATCGAAGTGGAAGCACAACACCATGAACTCAACAGAGGCAAAGGATTATGCCATGCAGGCATTCAGGAGTCTGGAGTCTTCCGGGCTTATCTTCAACGCAGATAATCTCGATCTGCTGCAGTCTTTGACCCCGCGTCAACGAAAGGCATTCATAGCGGCTCGACACAAACTTACCAAGCTATCGGCAGAGGGTCGGCTCAAAGAGGAAGAGAAGCTTATGGAATTTATGAATATACTGCGGTAACCGCTGAAAGTGTGAAGGCGATTCGTTTGCAGTCCCGTGTTGACTTGAAGCTCATCCATTTGCTTATATAAATATCAGCCATTATAAAATCTGGCTTACCGGGGGGGACGGCCATGAGAAAGTTTGGATTTATTGCGACAGGGATTCTGTCGTTATTCACATGTTTGGTTCTTTCCGTTGTTGATTCCCATGCCACCGGGTTCGCAATCTTTGCCCAGGGCGGCTCTACGTTCGGTCAGGCAGACGCTACTGTCGCGCATGGCGAGGACCCTTCAGCTATTTTTTTTAACC
>JBGOVD010000263.1:0-4086 GCA_041477935.1 Dissulfurispiraceae bacterium
GCCCTGCGCAGCAGGCCGATGTGAACCCCGTCAGGTCCGGAAGGAAGCAGCGGTAAGCATTTTGTCTGGGTGCCGCAGCAAGCCGGCTCCACTTAACTGATCACATGTGATCGGAGTGGCGGTCCCTGAGTATGGAAAACCTTTCTTATTAACGTTTGATAAGGGTGAATCCTCATGTCCTATCTGGTACTGGCAAGAAAATGGAGACCGAAAACCTTCGATGAGCTGACCGGTCAGGAGCCCATTGCCGGCATCCTGAAAAACGCTCTTCTTAACAACAAGGTCGCACATGCATATATCTTTTCCGGACCGAGAGGTGTCGGAAAGACCTCCACAGCGCGCATACTGGCAAAAGCTTTGAACTGCGTTCAGGGCCCGACAACCGGGCCTTGCGGCAAATGCCCTTCATGTATGGCTGTAGCCGACGGTTCGTCTATGGATGTAACCGAAATCGACGGCGCTTCCAATACCGGAGTCGACAACATCCGAGACCTTCGGGAACGGGTACGTTATGCGTCGTATGGAGGCGGATACAAGGTCTATATCATTGATGAGGCGCACATGCTTTCGACTGCCGCTTTCAATGCCCTGCTGAAGACGCTCGAGGAACCGCCGGCCCACGTCATCTTTGTTCTTGCGACGACCGAGCCCAAGAAAATTCCTGCAACCGTACTTTCGCGCTGCCAGCATCTGCCGTTCAGGCGTATCTCGACGCAAAAGATAAAAGAGAGGCTCAGGTACATCTCCGGAGAAGAGAACCTGAGAATTGCCGATTCCGCTTTTGAAATGATCGCGCGTGCCGCTGATGGAAGCATGAGGGACTCATTGACTATTCTGGACCAGATCGCCTCTTTCTCGGAAGAGATATCATCCGAAGATGTCAAAGATCTTCTTGGTTTTACGGACATGCAGACGCTGTCCCGTCTTGCTGAAGCTGTAATCGGAGGAGACCGGAAAGATATCATAGATGTCATAGCCGGTCTCGCCGAATCGGGCGCTGACCTCAAGACCTTCACAAAAGATTACCTGCAATTCATGCGGGACCTGCTCATAGCGAAGATCGTCGGGAATACCGAGGGTGTAATGGACTTGAGTGAAGAGGAATCCAATGCAATTCAAGCGCTTGCTGAAAAGACTAATGAGGAGCACCTGGCCCTTCTTCTGACGGAGTTAATTAAGGCGGAGCCCTCGATCAGGTCAGCCCTTTTCCCGAGGATCAGCCTCGAAATGACACTCCTGCGCCTGAGCATGATGAGCCATTTTGTGACCGTGGACGATGCCATAAAAATGCTCGGTGGGGCCGGAAATAAATCGACATCAACCCCAAAACTGCAACCTGTCCTCGATGCCGTCCCGAAAAAAAGCGTTGTGAAGGAACCTCAGCCGAAAAGTGCCCAGGCAACTGAAATAAGAAGCAAGGTGGTAAGTGCTGAAAAAAAGTCTGATGAGATTCCGGTGGCTGCGGCAATTATTGCTGCTGAAGTCGCCTCTCCACCGAAGGCGGTCTCAGATGCCGATCTTTGGGAAACTGTCCTGGAAAGACTGGAAGACTCGAATGCTCCTCTGGTCAGCAAGCTGCGGCAAGGCAGCGCTTCCGTATCAAAAGAAGGCATAAATATTCTTTTCAACGGAGGGGCTGCCGTATTGGGTTCCGAGTCAGTGAAGGAAAACCTGGCGCTTATACAGGATACGATAAAAAGTGTTTCAGGTAAGGCCCTGCCTGTAAGGGTCGAAACCAAAGAAGCAAAATCAATCAGCAAGGCTGACCTGAAAGAGAAAGCCCTGGGTAACCCGGTTGTTATAGAGGCCCTTGAGCTGTTCGATGGAAGGATTGCGGATATTTCCCAAATAAACGATAAATAGAGGGAGGAGTCGTATGTCAAAAAAGATGCTCGGTGATATGATGCGTCAGGCACAGAAGCTCCAGGCCGAGATGCAGAAGATGCAGGAAGAAGCGAAGAAGCAGACAGTAGAGGCGTCTGCCGGCGGAGGTATGGTGACGGTCGTGGCAAGCGGCGCGGGTGAAATCGTTTCGATCAAAATAGAAAAGGATGTCGTCAATCCCGAAGATGTCGATATGCTCCAGGACCTTATCCTTGCCGCATCCAATGAGGCGTTGAGGAGGGCGCAGCAGATGGTAAACGATGAGATGTCGAAGCTTACCATGGGTCTCAATATCCCCGGTCTCGGCGGTCTGGGCAATATGCTTGGGAAGTAAAAAGAGTCTTACGCATGACCCAAGGTATAATAGACAATCTCGTTGACCAGCTGACCAAACTGCCGGGTATCGGCCGGAAAACAGCGCAGAGGCTTGCTTTCTTCATCCTCAACATGCCTGTGGAAGATGCCAGGGCGATGGCTGCCGCAATAACAGAAGTCAAGGATAAAGCGCTCTTCTGCTCTGTCTGCTTCAATATCACGGATATCGACCCGTGTGAAATTTGCAGCTCAGCAGCTCGTGACAAGAGCAAGATTTGTGTTGTGGAAGAACCGAGCAATATTATGGCAATCGAACGGACCAGGAGCTTCAACGGGACTTATCATGTGCTGCTCGGCGCGCTTTCTCCGATCGATGGAATTACGCCGGACCGGTTGAAGATCAACGAACTAGTCGAAAGGGTGAAAGAGGGCGGTATTCAGGAAGTGATATTAGCAACGAATCCAAACACGAAAGGTGAGGTAACGGCACGCTATCTCACAGAGGTGCTGAAACCCCTGGGGGTCGGAATCTCGCGCATTGCATATGGTTTGCCTATCGGCAGCGACATAGAATTTGCCGATGAAGTGACGCTTTCCAAGGCATTGGAAGGAAGGCGGGAGATTTAGATCCTGATCAGTGTCAGGAATGCAGTTTGGTATGTTTGTAGAAGAACGGCTTCAGGACTTTTAGTCCGACTGCTGATATGGCCGGTTTTACGAGCCACTCAAGACGTGATTTACTCCCCAGACATCTCTTGCAGTACGGATGAACCAGTTTCATCTTCTTAAATCCCTTCACGATCTCTCCTACCGCATCAGAGGATAGGATTTCTTCGAGAGAAGAGTCGCTCACGTTGCCGACCTTTGTGTTCCCGTCGTAATCGATACAGCACAGTATAACATCGCCGTTTTGGAGCACCGCAAAGTGGTCCTGCATCCCGAAGCAGCAGCCGGCCCATGCATCATGAACATCACTGTCGTCAAAGGCGTGACCCCAATCGGCAAGAACATAGGTCTCGAAGAAGACATTCGGATAGACTTCGACGACATTCCATTTATAAGACACGAGCTTGTTGATGCGATTCAGATATAATTCCCTATCTTGCCCGTTGACTCCTAACATGTCGTAAATCCGGCCTGCCCAATACCGGAAGGTGCTCCGTAGTTCCTTTGTCGACGAGATTACCCTGACAGGACCTGTCCTCTTTTCCATCGATTTTTTGGGGAAGCGGGTATTCAAAAATCGGAACTTGAAAATAGTGTTCTTGTGTCTTTCATGGTAAGCACCGAAGAAGCCGATAATCCCTTCCAGATACTTGTCAAAGGAAAGAGGTCCGGCTTTCCTGAGTTTGAATGACGTTTCGTCTGGCGTCTGGAGCGAGATGTCGAGCTGGTGGAGGTCATAATCCAGAAGCCTCTTCCCTGTTTCTCCGCCGAGTCGGCTGCCGTTTGTTGTTAGGCCGACTTTCACCTTCTCCTTGATCGCATGTTCGAGTATTTCGAAAAAGTTCCGATGGAGTGTCGGCTCTCCCATGACATGGAAGGTCACTTTTTCGGCAATGCCTTTTTCTCCGATCTCCGAGATCAACCTTTTTGCAAGTCCTGTCTCCATGTATCCGTAAGGTCTTTTCATCTCCGCCTTGGGACAGAAAAGACAGTTGAAATCGCATACATTGGTAAGTTCGATATGAACCCTCTGAAGGGGAATTTCGATATGTCCTAATTTCTTTTTATTCACTTTTTTATTTCAGTGCTTCCTTTGTCATTTTCTCGGCAATCTCAAAGACAGCTGCCTTCCCGCTCTCGGTCCTCGCTTCTATATAAAAACGCACCTTCGGTTCGGTGCCCGACGGCCTGATCATAAGCCAAGAACCGTCGTCGAATACC
>JBGOVD010000349.1:0-3142 GCA_041477935.1 Dissulfurispiraceae bacterium
CCCGCCCGGCCAGCATGGTCAGGGCCGTGGTAAACTTTCCGACTACGGACTGCAGCTAAGGGAAAAGCAGAAAGTCAGGAGAATCTACGGCATAATGGAGCGCCAGTTCAGACTTTATTTCGAAAAGGCGTCGAGGATGAAGGGAGTTACCGGAGAGGTGCTGCTCCAGCTATTGGAAAGAAGGCTTGATGCCGCCGTATTCAGGATGGGCTTTGCAGCTAACCGCAGAGAAGCGCGCCAGATTGTCAAGCACGGCCATTTTCTGGTAAACGGGCGCAGTGCCGACATACCTTCTCATTTGCTTAGGCCCGGCGATGTGGTCGGATTAAAGGAATCGAGCAAGGAGAATCCCACGATCGCGGAGAGCCTTTCCGTCGCAGGACATAGAGGTCTCCCTGACTGGATCCAGTTTGACGCTGCCGCGCTTAAGGGTACCTTTGTCAGGATACCCACGCGTGATGAGATTCAGTTGCCCGTTCAGGAACAGCTCATAGTCGAACTCTATTCGAAATAATTTCAGATACCGGGTTTAGTCCCGGTGCTTGAAGATAAAATAAAAGTATAAATAATATAGAACAAAGGCATAGGGAGGCCTTAAAATGGACCTTGTGAAAAGGGGCTTTCAGTTGCCCAAGAAGATTAATTTTGACGCTGAAACGCGGACAGACTCATACGGAAAACTCGTAGTAGAGCCGCTGGAGCGCGGATTCGGCACGACCATAGGGAACTCTCTTCGCAGAGTCCTTCTGTCATCTATAGAGGGCGCAGCTGTGACTGGTGTGCGGATCGCCGGTGTCCTTCATGAGTTTTCTGCGATAAAGGGCGTCAAGGAAGATGTAGTCGACGTTATCCTGAATATCAAGAAGCTCAGGCTCAGGCTTCATGGCGACGGCAAGAGGACAGTTACGGTGAATATCAAGGGCCCCAAGGTCCTGACAGGTGCAGATGTACTGACGGACCAGGGCGTGGATATTTTGAATAAAGACCACTATATCGCCACGGTTGATTCGGGGACCACTATGGAAATGGAGATGTTCATCAAGAAGGGGAAAGGTTATGTTTCTGCCGAACTGAACAAGGAAGAAGGCATCCCCATTGACGTCATCGCCGTTGATTCGGCTTTCAGCCCCGTAAAAAAAGTGAATTTTTGGGTGGAAAAGGCCAGAGTCGGCAGATCTACGGACTACGACAGGCTCATTATGGAGGTCTGGACCGACGGCGGTATCACACCGGAGAAGGCAGTGAGCGACGCAGCTTCGATAATGATGGAACATCTCGACCTATTTATATTTGTAGAGGAAAGCGATGCTGCTGAGGAGCCTGCCGGCGCATCCGGGAAGGTGGTATCAGGCGCACTCCTGAACGATAACCTGATTAAGAACATCGACGAACTCGAATTGTCCGTTAGGGCATACAACTGTCTCAAGAACGCCAACATCAAAACCATTTCCGACCTCGTTCAGAAGACGGAAAACGAGATGTTGAGAACGAAGAATTTCGGCCGCAGATCGTTGAACGAGATCAAGGATATCCTGAGTTCCATGGGACTGCACCTTGGAATGAGGTTTGAATCAGCTCCAAAAGGAGGTAGTGACAGCAATGCGTCATAAAGTTGCAGGGAGGCTGTTCAGCAGGACCGCCAACCAGAGAAAAGCACTTCTGAGGGGATTGGTTTCCTCTCTCTTTGAACATCAGAGAATAGAGACGACAGTGGCTAAAGCCAAGGCCATAAAAGGCATTGCTGAAAAACTCGTCACCTTCGGCAAAAGGGGAGATCTTCATGCAAAGAGGATGGTCATGTCGTATATACCGAACAGGACCATCATGTCGAAGCTTTTTTCCGAGATCGCGCCGCGCTTTGCGGACCGCAACGGCGGCTACCTGAGGATCATACAGACACGTCAGAGGGTCAACGACCGTGCCTCGATGGCGATAATCGAATTTATCGATTATGAAGACATCAAGATGAAAACGTCAGCGAAAGAAGACGAGAAAAAGACCGAGAAGAAAGCTGAAAAGAAGCCTGCAAAGCCCAAAAAAGAGACCAAGAAGGCAGCAGAAGAGAAACCTAAGAAAGCTGCTCCCAAGGCTAAAAAAGAGACTGAAGCGAAGCCGGAAAAGCCGAGGGCCAAGAAGACTGCTGAATAATCGCAGCTTATTAGCAATTATATAAAAAAGGGGATTCCGCGGGAATCCCCTTTTTTTACGACCACGTTGAGTCGGAAATGACAAAGAGCGGGGATTCCCCCGCCCTTTGTGAGCAAAGCAGAGTTACTTATAGTAAATCGGCATGCCTTGATCAGTAGGCAGGTTGGGTCTCTGTTGGTTCTTGATAAAGGTATGGGACCTTACAAAGAGGTTCTCTGCTGTCTTTCCAGTGCCGGGCATATACTTCGTGTAAGTGTAGGTCTCGTCATGGCACTTTGCGCAACTCTTTGTCGGATCTTTCATGGGCTGTTTCTTGGTTGCATGCGCTGAGTGGCAGTCAAGGCAGCTCATGCTCGCGGACTTGTAATGTTTCGACTGAATGAATCCTTGATATTCCTGGTGATGCTTTGCCTCTTCGTATACACCGTTGGACTTGGAAATGGCATCAACAATGAAGAGGCCCTTCAGATCGCCTTTGTACTCACCGGCGAACGGGTTATTCGCCTGGACACCCGGAATGATCATATGATCAGGGTACCACTTTGTCCAGTCATCGGAGGGTTTGAAGCTGTCTCCGACCTTGGGAGCAGGGAAGTCCTCGCGATCAGTGCCTTGTGCCGATTTGTATTTTTCGTTTTCAACACGAATGTGGCAATAGCCGCAGACCCGCGCCTGCTCTTCTTTGGTTTTGCCTGTAAAATTCCAGATGTCTTTTTTGGATCTGCTCTTTACATGTTTTTCGCCGGGTCCATGGCAATTCTCGCATGCGTTGTTAAGTTCAGACCATTCGGACTTCTGAGTCTTCGGGTTTTCGGAATCGTAGTAGGTGAGACGATAGCCTGTTGTATGGCAGGTTGCGCACATCGTGTCCCAATCATTCTTGTTGCCGTAGTTTTCCCACTTACCGCTCATCCTGTTGAACTGCTTATTCAGAAACTGATAGCCTCCTGTGGATTCGTCCTTCACGAGGAAGCGCTGTTTCCAGTTTGATCCG
>JBGOVD010000029.1:0-11083 GCA_041477935.1 Dissulfurispiraceae bacterium
ATCAGGGTCACTCTCTACGATAAAAGGAGCTTCAGGGCCAAGATCATCGGAACTGATGTTAAAACCGATATCGCAATTATCCATATCGACGCAAAAAATCTGCCGGTCATCCCGTGGGGCGACGCCGAGAAGCTGCAGGTCGGCGAATTCGTGCTCGCCATAGGCAACCCCTTTCTGTTGAGCAACACAGTTACTATGGGCATCGTGAGCGCGGTAGGGAGGGCCGATGTCGGCATAGCCGATTACGAAGACTTCATACAGACGGATGCAGCCATCAACCCGGGCAACTCAGGCGGCCCGCTGGTGAATATCAGGGGGCAACTGGTCGGCATTAATACAGCCATCTTCTCGAAGACCGGAGGCTATCAGGGCATAGGCTTCGCAGTGCCGAGCAACATGGTAAAGGCGGTGATGGAACAGCTTGTCAATTCCGGGAAGGTGACGCGTGGCTGGATCGGGATCACTATACAGGAGCTGACCCAGGAACTGGCCCTGCAATTCGGTCTCAAATACCGTGAGGGCGAGCTGGCCGGAGTTCTGGTGAGCGACGTTACGCGCGACGGTCCGGCACAGAAGGCCGGCATTATGAGGGGCGATATCATACTTGAATATAACGGCAAGAGGGTGCAGGACGTCGGACAGCTGAGGAATGTGGTTGCGCAAAGCAAGGTCGGTTCAGAGGCGCAGGTGAAAATATTGAGGCGGGACAGGGAGATGACTGTAACCGCGACCGTAGTGGAATTGCCGGCTGACGGCGCCGAGGCAAAAGCAGGCTCTTTGCAGGGCAGGGAATCGTACGAAAATGCACTGGCCGGTATGCGCGTCATGGACCTGAGCTCCGCTGTCGCGAAGCAGCTGGGTGTGGCGACCGAAGAGAAGGGTGTTGTCATCGTGAGCATTGAATCGGGGGCGCCGTCTGAAGAGGCAAACCTGCGCCGGGGCGACGTAATCAACGAAATAAACAGGCAGCGCATAACCAATCTCAATGACTTCAATAAAATTGTCGCCAGGATCAAACCGGGAGACAATGTCCTTCTCTTTGTGAACCGCGGAGGGAGAAAATTCTATGCAGCTGTTGAGCCCCAATGATACGCATCGATCCTGCATTGCCGGAGGGCGCAATGAATTACGCCCCTACATTGCACACACCGCAACCAAATTCCCGAAAAGGCGGTCTCATGACAGCAGTGATTATCGCCGGATTTGATTATAATTGCTATAATAGAAATATGATTTCCGAGACTGAAGATACTTCCATGTGGTTCACCGCTTATGTCATTTTAGTCTGTCTTATTTCATTAGCAAAAACTGAACGTTATTCTTTCGGCATTATTATTCTTTTAATCATATTCTTAAGAGGTGAAAAAATTGATACTCTTCGTTCGCGCACTATTTATCGTAATTTTTATCCTGGCTGGTTATCTTTACGGGCTGAAGACCGCCGTTCCTTTTCAGGGAGCAGCCTTAGGGCTTTTCCTCGGAGCAATCTTTCTCGGTATCGAGTCGCGACTCGATAAAGTTTCGTTCGGCTCGGTGCTCGGAGGCCTCGTCGGCCTCGGGATAGGCATCCTGGCGGCCCATCTGCTCCTCTTTCCGCTTACCTATGTCATCGCCGATGAGAGCAGGATCCCTGCCTTCTTCATCCTGAGCGCAGTTCTCGGATACAGCGGACTGATCATCGGGTTGAACAGGGGCAAGAACATGTCCATCCCGGCCATCATGCGTCTGTTCAAGGGACAGGAGCCGGAAGAGGACCTGAAGATCCTCGATACGAGCGTCATTATCGACGGCAGGATTGCCGATGTAATCGAGATCGGCTTCGTCGAGGGCATCTTCATCCTGCCGCAGTTCATCCTGCAGGAACTCCAGTATATCGCCGATTCGCCTGATCCACTTCGCCGGACGAAGGGACGGAGAGGGCTGGATACACTTCATCGCGTCCAGAAGATGACTAATATCACGGTGAAGATCGTAGATCAGGATTTCCCCAAGATAAAAGAGGTCGACGCCAAACTCATTGCTCTCGCCCGGCTTTACAGCGCCAAGGTTGTTACCAACGATTTCAACCTGAGCAAGGTGGCGCAGGTGCAGGGCGTGGCGGTCCTGAATATTAACGAGCTTGCCAACATACTTAAGCCCGTTGTGCTGCCGGGCGAGTCTCTCAATCTTTACATTGCCAAGGAAGGGAAGGAGCACAACCAGGGCGTGGCTTACCTGGATGACGGCACCATGGTAGTGGTCGAAAATGCACGGAAACTGATCGGCAAGACGGTAGACCTGACCGTTACGAGCGTCCTTCAAACAACAGCGGGAAGGATGATCTTCGCGAGAATCAGGGAAGATGAGCAGAGCTGACAATAAGGTCTTTGCCGTTGTACCCGCGGCGGGCATCGGCAAACGGTTCGGAGCCGATAAGAATAAGCCTTTCTTTGTCCTTGCCGGCAAACCGATAATCATATGGGCTCTTGAGTTGCTGCAAGCCATCGACGAGATCGACGAGATCATTCCTGTGGTCAAGGAAGACGACATCATGACTGCCGCCGAATTGATCGAAGAGTACGGGATCAGGAAGGTCAAGCAGATCATGCCCGGGGGAAAGGAACGACAGGATTCGGTCTATAACGGTCTCCAGGCGATCCCGGACAGCACATCGGTTGTGCTGATCCATGACGGCGGACGGCCGTTTGCCGACGCGGACATGATTACTGAAGCAATCAGCGGGGTCGAAGGATGGGATGGCGTTGTAGCCGGCGTCCCTGTCAAGGACACCATCAAGGAGGCTGGTCCTTGTTCACAGGATTCGGGCGCCGACGAGACGATTGTCCTGCGGACCCTGGAGCGGGATGTCCTCTATGCAATTCAGACGCCGCAGGTATTCCCTTACAGGGTGATAATGGAAGCACACGAAAAAGCCAGGAGCGAACGTTTTTACGGCACCGACGATGCCTCTCTTGTAGAGCGTTGCGGGGGGAGGATTAAGATCGTCGCAGGCTCCTACTGCAATATTAAAATAACGACGCCTGAAGATATATACATCGCGGAAGCTCTTCTGAAAATACGGAAGTCGGGGACGAGGTAAATCAACATGCGCATAGGCATAGGTTATGACTCGCACCGGCTGGTCGAGGGACGGAAATTGGTGCTCGGAGGAATAGAAATCCCCTTTGCCAAAGGACTACTCGGCCATTCCGACGGAGACGCTCTCTGCCACGCCATAACCGACGCGCTTCTGGGCGCCCTCGGCAAAGGTGATATCGGAAAGCACTTCCCGGATACCGACGACCGATGGAAGGATGCTTCAAGCCGCGATATGCTTAAGCAGATCGTAGGCCTTATTGCATCCGAAGGTTTTGAAATAGCCTGGATCGATTCAATTGTCATTACGGAAAGGCCGAAACTGGCCGGCCATATTGAGGACATGAAGCAGGCAATCTCGGGCGCTGGAATACCGGCAGGCATTATCAGCATCAAGGCGAAGACAAACGAAAGAATGGGATTTACTGGAAGAGAAGAAGGAATAGAGGTCCAGGCAGTCTGCCTGCTCGTACCCCGAAAGTCCTGATAAAGCTTACTCTAAACTTTTTACGACATCTGCCATCGAAGTCTCTTCAGCCTTGCCGACCAGCATATCCATGTCCAGCAGTATGATGAGCCTGTCTTCGAGTTTGGCGATCCCCTTGATGTACTCGGTGCTGATATTCGAGGCCATCGGCGGCGTCGGCTCTACGATATTTGCCGGGATCCGCAGGACCTCCGACACGGCATCCACAACAATACCCATCGTGATGCCCTGGATATCCATGATCATGATCCTCGACTGGGTGTCGCTTTCCTTGTCATTAAGCCCGAATTTGCCGCGGAGGTTTATGACTGGGATTACCTTTCCCCTGAGATTGATGACGCCCTCGACATACTGCGGCGTATTGGGAACGCGGGTGATTTCCTTCATCCGGTTTATTTCCTGGACCTTTAGTATATTGACGGCATAGTCTTCATTGCCGAGCCTGAAGGTCACCAACTGCAATATTTCAGACATGAGTCCGGCTGAAGAACTAATATCCGTCGATTTTCTTGTCACCAGCGCATCCACAAGGCACCTCCGTGAGAACAGTTACTTAATATAATCTTACCCCGTGGCGGTTTTTTTTGCAATCGAATAGGGATGGAATTTGCCGGCTTTCTTTGCAATTATATTACCCAACAATGTGGTATAATATAAACATGGCCGTGGTGACAAAAAAAATAGGCAAGGGTATGTATGCATACCTCGTGACCAGAGAAGGCAAAAAGGTAATTCACAAGTACCTTGGCCCTGTCGACAGTCCAAATGTGAAAAGAAAACTCGCCGAAAAGAAGGATGTATCCATGATACCCGAACGTTTCCGCTCATTATTTTGGGACACCAGTCTGGGCAACATCCATATCAGGCGGCATGCCCGATATATCATTGAGAGGATACTGGAGTTCGGCGATATGGATGCAATCGAATGGATGCAGAGAGTATATCCTTCCCAGACAATTATTGATGTGCTTGGTATCAGCAGATCAATCAGTGAGAAATCACGTGGATTATGGGAGTTATGGTTTGGAGTCCAACATGCATAGGGAATGTTTCCCTAAAAAAGGATGGGCTTTGCTGAATACGCTTAAGCCCATGCTCCTGAAGAACAAAGCGATACTCGCAGGCGGCACGGCACTGTCCCTTCAGATCGGGCATAGAATATCCGTGGATCTGGATTTTTTTACCATCACTGCAATTAATGTGGAATCTGTTATTTCGGCAGTACGCCGGACAGGGCAGAGCTTCCGTGTTATGGCAGAAGGCGAGGAGCATGTAGTTCTGGATATTGAGGGAGTGAAGTTCTCTCTTTTCCACTACGATTATCCATTTATCGATCAGCAAGTACGATATCAGGGAATTAATGTCGCCGGTATTCTTGATATTGCCGCGATGAAGATCATAGCTATCAGCCAGCGGGGCACCAAGAGGGATTTTGTCGATACATACTTCATTCTTCGGGACATTCCTTTTTATCGGGTAGCTGAGCATATGGAGAAGCGCTTCGGCAAGGAAAGAGTCAATCCTATCCTCATAGGGAAAGCGCTAGTTTACTTTTCAGATGGCGACTCAAACCCCGAGCCGGAGTATATAGGGGCGAAGGTGGAATGGGAAAAGATTAAAACTTTTTTCAGGCAGCACGTAAAGCAATTCACCCTTGACTTGAGAAACGCTGTCGAAAGCTCTTCAGGGAAATAAGCTACACAGTATCAGCTTTGCAGCGTCCGGATTTTATTAATAATGTTAGTCGTCGACATCCCGCTGGTGAAGGGCAGGCTGTGCACTTCCGGGACGATGTCTGCGCCGACTATATCTTCCTTCTTCCAGTCGCCGCCCTTGACGAGTACATCAGGCTTGATCAAATTAATCAAATCGTACGGCGTGTCCTCATCAAAGACAGTCACGTAATCGACCATCATGAGGGATGCGAGCACTTCGGCCCTCTGTTCTTCTGAGTTTATAGGACGGCCTGGTTTGAGCCTGCCGACCGAGGCGTCTGAATTGAGGCCGATGACAAGGATATCTCCCAGCGCTTTGGCTTCTTTCAGGTAACGGACATGACCGACATGTATGATGTCGAAGCAGCCGTTGGTGAAGACGATCCGCTTTCCCTGTTCTTTGAGCCTCGCGAGCTCTTTCTTTAAGTTTTCGCGGGAAAGTATCGCGCCCATGATTACAGTTGAGCCAGCTTCTCTTTTGCTTTCATCAGTATTTCCCTATCGCTCTTATAGTGCAGCATGTCTATGGCTTCGCCGAGAGGAAACCAACCTGCCTCATCGACTTCCCAGCTGAAATTGTTTGTTTCGCCGGAAACATGTTCGAGGAGGAAATATGTAACAGTTTTCTTGCATTTGGCGTTTTCATCCTTGAGATAGAACCAGTAGGACTTTTCCCCAAGCTTGTCGACAATCGATCCCGTAAGGCCGGTCTCCTCCTGAATCTCCCTGACAGCCGCCATCTCTGGGCTTTCGTCTTTGTCGATTATCCCTTTGGGAAGCGTCCAGACTGTCCTGTTTTTTGTTGCGATCAGCGCGACATCGAAGTGGTCGTTCGACCGTTTGAAGATCACCCCTCCGGAAGAGTAGAGGTATTTGATGGCGGCCGGTTTCATCAGGGCAGGACCTTGCCGGCCAAAAGCCTGAACATATCGTTGTACATGACGAGCGCCATGAGCGCAAGAAGCAGCGCGATGCCGATCTTTTGTGAAATAGCGATGGCGGTATCGCTCACTGGTCTGCCTGTCACCGCCTCGACAGCCATAAAGAGCAGATGCCCTCCGTCGAGAACAGGTATAGGCAGCAGGTTCAATACGCCGAGGTTCACGCTGACGAGTGCCATGAACAGAAAGTAGGTAATGGCGCCGGCCGACGCGGCCTTGCTCGATTCGGTAAAGATGCTTATCGGCCCGCCGAGATTCTTGAATGAGATCTCCCCGTTCAGAGTCATCCAGAGCGAATCGAATATTACGGTACCCATTTTATATGTTGCATATGCCCCCTGGCCCGGAGCATCAAGCAGGGATTGACTTTCGATGAGAGTGTATAGTCCCTGTCCGGTTTTCCTGATACCGATGCGTCCGATACTGATGGTCTTGCCGGACTTGTCGGTCTGCTGGACTGCAAGCGGTGTAATATTGAATTTACGCAGTTCAGCTCCGCGCCGGACAGAGAAGTCAAGAGGTTTGCCCGGGTTCGTCCCTACGACGTTTATAATATCGATCCATGTGGTTATTTCGGTGTCGCCGATCTTTACGATCTTGTCTCCCTTCTGAAGGCCGGCCGCCGCCGCAGGATAGCTGGGGTCCACCTCGTCCACTGTCGGCATAAGATTCTTAAGGTCAGGGACAGGGACCTCGATGCCGACAGCCAGCAGTGATGTGTAGAGCGCGAATGTGAGGAGGATATTGAATAGCGGTCCGGCAAGGACAATAAGAGCTTTCTTCCAGAGCTTCTGCCCCTTGAACGAACGCTCAACATCCCGGGTTTCGACTTCGTCTCCCAAATCTTCACCGTACATCTTGACGTATCCGCCTAGCGGAAAGGCCGAGACCAGGTATTCGGTCTCGCCTATCTTCTTGCCGACGACCCGCGGC
This sequence comes from Dissulfurispiraceae bacterium, assembly GCA_041477935.1. Classification (GTDB taxonomy): domain Bacteria; phylum Nitrospirota; class Thermodesulfovibrionia; order Thermodesulfovibrionales; family Dissulfurispiraceae; genus Fen-1308. Next base: position 7,152 of record JBGOVD010000029.1, read on the forward strand.
CCGAAGCCGAGAGAGAATTTCAGCACTTTGACGTTGCTCAATTTTGCAAAGATGAAGTGTCCCAGCTCGTGCACGAAAATCAGAATGCCGAAGAGCACCACCGCCAATATTACGCTCACTTTTTCAGGACCTCCGCTGCCTTTATCCGCGCCCACCGGTCGGCTTCAAGTACAATGTCGAGCTGCCGCGCCTCTTTCACTTCATGGGCGTTCATGACCTTTTTTATTATAGCAGGTATATCCGTAAAGCCTATAAGACCGTCGAGAAAGGCATGGACCGCCACTTCATTCGCAGCGTTCAGAACCGCGGGCATGGTGCCGCCCTTTTCGGCCGCTGTATAAGCGAGTGCCAAGCAGGGGAATGCCACGGTATCGGGCTGGTGAAAGGTAAGGCCCGAGAGTTTTTCCCATGCCAGCGGCTCCATTACCTCGTTCAATCTTTCAGGGTAAGAAAGAGCATAGGCGATCGGGCCTTTCATATCGGGTTTCGATAGTTGGGCAAGGCAGCTGCCGTCGGCGAATTCGACGATTGAATGCACTATGCTTTGCGGATGTACGAGCACATCGATCTTGTTCAGGGGGATGTCGAAGAGCGCCCGCGCTTCGATGACCTCGAGCCCTTTATTCATGAGAGTAGCCGAATCGATGGAAATCTTCCTTCCCATCTGCCAGTTGGGATGGCGCAGGGCATCGGCCGCCGAGATGTTCGTCAGTTCTTCAGCCTTTCTGCCGAAAAACGGCCCGCCCGAGGCGGTCAGGATCAATCTCCTGATAGAGTCCTTGCTGCAGCCGTTCATGCATTGGAAAAGAGCGCTGTGCTCACTGTCGACAGGAAGGAGCCTTGCGCCTGATTTCTTCATCTCTGCATTGATAATATCTCCTGCCACGACCAATGTTTCTTTATTGGCAAGCGCAACGTTCTTCCCCGCCCTTACAGCAGCCAGCGTGGGCAATAGTCCGGCAGAACCGACTATCGCTGAGATGACTGTATCTGCTTCACTCATCGCCGCCACGGTGCTCACCCCTTCGACGCCGCACAGGACATCCACGGTGATTCCGCATCCCGACAGCTCTTTTTTCAGGGATGAACAACTTTCAGTGTCGGCGACAGCCACCAGCTTCGGCCCGAACTGGAGAATTTGTTCCTTCAGCAATTCGGTATTCTTCCCTGCGGTCATACCCAGGACCTTGAAACGGTCGGGGAACTTGGCAATTACGCTGAGGGAGTTCTTTCCGATGGAGCCTGTAGATCCGAGTATGACTATGTTCTTCATATAAGCCGTGTAAGCAGATATAGCGCAGGCCCTGCAAAGAGTATGCTGTCAATCCTGTCCAGAACGCCGCCGTGCCCGGGGATAATGCTGCCGGAGTCCTTGATACCGGCGTCACGCTTGAACATCGATTCAACAAGATCTCCGACGATAGTTACAGCACCCAGTATGGCGCCGATCCATGCGAGCTTGAATATTCCGAATCCATTGATCAGAAAGCTCCCGAAAACCACTGCCGCAAATATGCCGCCGGCGATGGATCCGATTGCCCCTTCTACCGTTTTGTTCGGGCTCACTTCCTTATAGAGTTTTCTCTTTCCGATTCTGCTGCCGATGCTATAGGCAAAAGTATCGGCACTCCAGACGCAAAGGCAGAGCAGGAATATCCACTCATATCCGATGAGCCGAAGATACCAGAGAGGCAGCAGCAGAGCAGGTATATACAGTATTCCGATGACTGCCGGTGAAAGGTCTCCCAGCGCCGAAGAGGGGTCCTTTATCAGGAAAAGCCGGGCGGAAGCGACAGATATGAATATTAGAATGAAGACCATCGCTTGCGCCTTTTCCGGGCCGCTATCGGGAAGGAAAACCGCAGAGCCCAGCAGGAGCGCCCCGGCAAGCATACCGATGCAGGACATCGATTTTGTCGTCCGGTACATGGCATAAAATTCATGCTGGGCGAAGACTGACACAACTGCAAGGAGCGCCAGGAAGAAGACAGGCGGCAGCTTGGTGATGTACAGATACAGCAGCGGGATGGCGATGAGGGCCACAATCACTCTTTTCAGGAGCATTGAATCTTACCGCCCTTGACCTTCCCGAAACGCCTGTCTCTCATTTGATATTGATAGATTGCCTCAAGGAACTCTTCACGGGTGAAATCAGGCCACAGGGTGCCGGTGAAAAGGAACTCCGCGTATGCCGACTGCCATAGAAGAAAATTGCTTAGCCTTTGCTCCCCGCTGGTCCTGATGATTAAGTCCGGGTCCGGCGCGCCGGCCGTATCCATGAGGCAGGCGAGACGTTCTTCTGTTATCTCTTCGATTTGTGTATCAGCCCGGAGCAATTTCTTAACCGCCCTGATGATCTCATCTCTGCCGCCGTAGCTCAAAGCGCAATGAACGACGAGGCGAGAATTGGCCTCAGTCGTTTTTTCGACATGTTCGATCAGGTCCCTGATATGCTGAGACAGTTTGTCCCTGTTGCCTATCACTCTGAACCGGATGCTCTCTTTCATGAAGTTGTCGAGGTCGTTAATCAGGAACGTCTCGAGAAGATTCATGATCACCGATATCTCTGATTCGGGCCTGTTCCAGTTCTCGAGCGAAAAAGCATAAAGAGAAAGGGTCTTAATGCCAAGGCCGCAAGCTGCCCGCGTGATTTCAGAAACCCTTTCAACCCCTCTCTTGTGCCCTTCGGAACGGGGAAGACCCCTGAGCTCGGCCCAGCGGCCATTTCCGTCCATAATGATCCCGACATGTTTTGGGATAGCCCTTTCCTTCATCGTATCACCCTAAGGGATTGCGCTTGTTTGAAAGAGGATAAATTCAACCCGGGGTTACCTGCCCTTGGTCGAAAAGATATAGAGTGTTATGCCCATGGGGTTCTGACCTTTCAGCAAGTCCTTCGCACTGCTCAACAGGTACGGCTTGACCAGGACGAGAAGCCTGTCGCCGACCACAGTATAGTCGAGGATGTTTCCTCCAATCTCTTCGAGAAAGCTCGTCTCTTCCACCGAGATCCCGTTCCACCAGAAGCTCCTTAGCTCGGCCGAGGAATAGCCGATGCTTCTGGCAAAGTTGAACATGGCTTTGCGCTTAGGGGCCAGGACCTCGGAGTTGTTGGCTACGAGTCGGTCTTTCAATGTCCAGTTGCCCTTTTCGATCAGTACATTGCCGGATTCTTTTTTATAGGCATCGGCAAAACCGCCGAAGTTTTCCTTGCTGGCCCATGTCCTGATGCCTTTGTCGTTATAAAAGTTGAGGAATCCGTTATCATCCCATGCGAACAAGGCCCGACGCCCGTCGGGGGCGTATACATACTGAAAATCGTAAATGTTAACGCCTTGCGGCAGCTTGAACTCAGCCCCATTTTTAAAACGGCCGTCGGCATAGTCGATCGCATACATCTTGCCCTCGAATCCTTCGCCCGCGGAGAAGCTTTGAGCTATGATACCGTTTTCTATCTTCCGGATGAAGATGCCGTCAGCCTGCCACAAAAGCTTAAAAGTGCCATCCACCAGTTCATATATGTAAGACCGCACCCTGGTCTTCGATCCTGCCGGGTTCACCCTGATCAAGGCGTCATCAGCCGCGTGGGCAACGGGCCTGCCATCGGACAGAGTAGTGACAAGAATCGCATCACGGCCATTCTTCCTGATATCGATCGAATCGATCCAGAGTATCTCTCCCGTGCCCGGCGGGTCGAACTCCCAAAGGAGCTTTAGGCTAATGTCCGGCTTGTAAACTGCAATGTGGTCTCCCGAGGCCAGCACTATGTCGGGATTACCGTCGCCGTCAAAATCGCCAACGGTAAGACGCCGTGCACTGAAAGGCATTTTATAGGACAGAAGGGCTTCGCCTTCGCGGGGGGCAAATACCCCTGAAGAAAATTTCAGCTGCTTTACCGTTGCCACATGGATCGAAGTCTTTATACCCGAAAA
>JBGOVD010000340.1:0-3269 GCA_041477935.1 Dissulfurispiraceae bacterium
CCGTCTCTATGAGTTCGACGACTGCCTCCTCGCCGTCACCGATCAGAAAGACATCGATGAAAGGCGACATGGGGGCAGGATTCACAGTGGAAGGTCCGCCGGCTACGATGAGAGGCATCGATTTTTTCGACTGCAATCTTTCGATGGCCTTCAGAGGGATTCCCGCCAGATCGAGCATGTCGAGAACTGTCGTATATGAGAGTTCATACTGAAGGCTGAACCCGACGACATCGAATTCTCCGAGGGGTCTCCCCGTTTCGAGCGAAGAAAGAGGGATGCTGTTTTTCTTCAGGTGGTCCCTCAGGTCTGTCCAGGGGGCAAAGGCCCGCTCAGCAGCCGCGAAAAGCAAATTATTGATGACATCGTAGAGGATGCGAAGGCCGAGGTGTGACATGCCCACTTCATAGGTATCGGGAAACGTGAGGGCGACACGAACATCAACAGGCCCTTCTTTCTTCCTCGCGTTGAATTCACTGTCTATATAGCGGCTCGGCTTTTGGAAACGGGAAAAGTTCATCCTTATAAAATAACATCGATCAAAGACTTAGGGCAAGGAAAGGTGGTACTATATATGCATGAACTTAAAGAAGGGGACATGCAATTTCAAATGCGTTTCCGAATGCGCCGGAAGGTGCTGCGGGGGCGCGACCATGATAACTATCGACGAGATAGCAAAGCTCTACGATGTATTTCCCATAACCGTCGGGTTCAGGAAGTATGGGCCTGCCGATGAATGGCATGAGGCATTTCTGGAAGCCGTGGGCAGCAGGAGCGGAAAGGTCTTTATCGTGGGCGACTTTATAGCAGGAAACTGGCGAAAGGGCCGCTGTTCTCAGCTGGGTGCGGACAACCTCTGCAAGCTGCACACGGAAGGCCGAAAACCATATCAGTGTTCTATAGTTCCATTCTGCGCGGTCTATCCGGAGGAGAGGCAGGATGCTGTCTTCGCTTCGCAAAGAGAAACGGCCTTCAAGCAGTGCGGTGGATATATGACATATCATGAAACAGAGGACGCAGTATGGAAGTCGGGGCGTTTCGTCCAGCCTGATTATGCGGAGGCTTTCAGCTGCTTCCGAAACGGAATGCTGCGACAGGCCGGGTTTATGAGGAAGATACTCGCCGAACTTAAGAAGCAGCCTGTATTTACAAGTTTCCTGCGCGGCAACGGCATTCTCGAGGCGGCCATCCCCGGGTATCTGCTCTTCGATCTGCTCGATTCTGCCGGATTGACAGCCGAGGGCCGCGAAGACTTTATCCGCTCGCAGAGGGACCGTTGCTTACGGGAGCTGCAATCCTCCGGCAAGCACGTTGCCGTATTCGAGGATTGTATCGTTACACTCAAAACACTTCAGGCATCGGCCCGATGATCGGCGAAGCAAAGACAGCGGGGATAATAATCATCGGGGACGAGATCCTGACCGGGAAGGTCCAGGATTCCAACTCTTTTTTTCTGACCAAAGAACTTTGGTCCCGCGGCATTAATGTCTGCCGCATCTCGGTAATACCGGATCGTACTGATGAGATAGCGCGCGAAGTCCGGTCCTTTTCGGAAAAATACGACTATGTCTTTACCTCCGGCGGCATCGGACCGACCCATGATGATATAACCATCGAAGGCATATCGCAGGCCTTCGGAGTGAAAACCGTAATAAGCGACACACTCAGGAAAGTCCTCGAACAACGCCACTCAGTCCTGACTCCTGCACAACTGAAGATGGCGGAGGTCCCTGAAGGAGCCGAACTTCTCAACGACAACGACATGAAATTCCCCCTGATCAAGTTCGGGAATGTCTTTATCTTCCCAGGCATACCGGACCTGCTAAGGAAGAAATTCCACGCCGTTGAACACCGGTTCAGCGGCCCCACGATATTTCTCAGGCGTATCTATTTCAGAGAATCGGAATCTGTGCTTGCCTGTTATCTGAACGAGATAGTAGCAGGTGAGAGGGGCGTCAAAATAGGTTCGTATCCCGCCACAGGCAGTGAAGATTATTCAGTGATGGTGACGCTGGAGTGCATCGACGAAGCCAGGCTCGATTCAGCTGCAAAGGAACTTCTTGCCAGGGTGCCTAAGGAAAAAATTGTCCGCGCAGACTGCGAATAATCAGACCGAGTACTTCTCGAAGGCCCTTGATTTTATTGATAAGGCTGCTCATCTATCATACGATAAATTGTGCAGGCGTGCGGTCAATAACTCCGAAGCGCTCATCGAGATACTTCAAGGGACAGAGGAGTCGGTTAAATTCCTGGCCTCCCGACAGATAGATCGCGAGGTTGTGGCAGGGCGAGTCAAAAACATCCTGCAGAGGCTTCACTTCAATCCGGCTGACGACTATTATCTCGCGCTGCTTCTTCGTCGGGACGCCGACGTCTCCATGATACACAAAAGATGGAAGGCCCTGATGATGGTTTACCATCCCGACCGGCATTCGGAATCCACCGCGTCGACTGCACAGTATACCTCCGGTTGCGCCAAGAGGCTCAACGAAGTCTTTAATGTGCTCAAAGACCCCAAGAAGAAGTTTCCATATGATCAGCGCCTCGATCATCCGTCGAAGGCCGACCTTGAACGGCCGTCATTCAGCACTAAGCCTGGGAAGACGGCATTCCGGGGGATGATTCGGGAAAACTATTTTGCAGTTGCCCTTTTATTCTTGCTGACTGCCATAGCACTTACCGCCGGTTTTTATTTTCTTACAACCGCTCCGATAGTGACATCTGCTCCCGGAGATTCGCACAGTGTCGATAAGGGCCGATCGGGAGACACCAACGCTGCCGGATCGGTGACGGGACCAGTCGCATACACAAATTTGCCGATGAACGAACGGCCTGAACGCTCATCTCCCTCCAGGACCGATAATCAGCATGCAAAAAAAAGCGCTGCTTTGGCCACTGTTAAAAAAACCGGCAATGACCGCGAATCCGGACGGGCGGACAGAGTGCTTCTTGCCGAGGAAGTATATGCCTTAATCAACAGACTCACGCAGGCATACGAGAAGGGAGACCTGGCAACCTATCTATCATGTTATTCGCAATCAGCGGTCGAAGAGGACGGTCTGAGATATGATGACATAAAGACTTACTACCGGAATCTCTTCGCAAGCGGCGGCCATCATCTGTCTATCGGGAACATGATCATCCGTGAGGGACGCGAAAGCATAATAGTCAGGGGGGCGTTCAACGAGGACGGCACTGCGAAGTCTGCTGAACCCCGGGCCTCGACAGGCAGAGTAGAGATGACACTGGAACGAGAAGACGGAAAACTGAAG
>JBGOVD010000083.1:0-7490 GCA_041477935.1 Dissulfurispiraceae bacterium
CAGATCTACGGCCGGAACTTACCGATCGGTGGACCCTGCGATGGCTTATAAACGCGCATTATTTGTTCAGGAAAGTAGTTGCGTTACAAATATTGTCGACGATAATAAGTGACTCCAGGATTTCGGGTGGGGCAGCGTTCCATTTACAGCAATAAAAACTATATCCCTCCCATCCTTTCCATTATGTCTGTGAGACTTCGTGCTCCAATGCTGTGCTAACGAGTTGATTGAGGGTTATCCCCTTTTTGAGCGCAGCTCTGTAAGCCTTAACATGCAGCTCCCGACCGATCCGGACGTTAAAGCTGCCCTTGAAGGTCTTATTGGGTTTTCTCGTTTGCCTGCGGACAAAGAGATTGCTCTTACAATTATGCTATATATAAAACAATTACGTCCTGTTTATGATTACCCGCATTTCTTCCCAAAATTATAATCCGTTAATATTCAATGATATTTCAAAAGGCATGATTATAGCATAGTAATTATTGATATCAGCGCGCTGAGGGAAAGCGGCTGGGTTATCATCGGGGTTGCGCGGGGGAGATAGTACTCACACTTTATTTCACGACATTAATATGGAGAAGAAGATGGTTAAGAATATAGTCAATGATAGAGATTGCACCGTAGTAGACCGCAGTATCAGGCTTCAGGACCTTAAGCAGTGGAAGATGAACGATAAGGAGCCTATGCCGTATTACCTCCACGCGGGAGACAGCGGCTGCGTGGTGTTCAACGGCAAGCCTGAAATCGTAAGGCAGTTGCTGAAGATATACAATACGCAAAAGTTATTCTTCCACATAAAGCTCGTTTCATTCCTCAACTCCGAGGGGGTCGCGGCTCGCAGAGTTTCGGCACCGGCAAACGATGTGCTCGGATATCACGCCGAACTATCGAACAATTAATTCGATGCATCGGACAACGTGACCAGATCGGAATTGGATTATTTGTGATTGACCTCAAAGCGGGCAGACGCCTTTGTTCTGACAGTTATCTTCCTTTGTTCTTGCTTCGAGGCGGGCTTTTTTTCTCAAAAGGGCTTCCTGGTTTCTCCGTTTTTCGGCATCGTTTTCGAAGATCAGTCCCGGGACCTCTTTGGGTTTCCCGTTTTCATCAACGGCTACGAAGGTCAGGTACGCGGACGCTGTATGCCTTACCCCGCCAGTCAGGTAATTTTCAGCCTCTACTCGCACACCTATTTCCATGGATGATCTTCCTGCCATATTTATGCTGGCCTTCAGGAAAAGAACATCGCCCACGAAAACGGGATGGTGGAATTGCAGACTGTCAATCGAGGCGGTAACGGTATTGCTCCGCGCGTGTCTGCTTGCAACAACCGCGGCGGCGGAGTCGATAAGCTTCATAATGACGCCGCCATGAACGTTTCCTGCGGGATTGGTGTCCTGCGGAAGCATCACCTGGGCCATTATGACACTCGTTTCGCTGACAGTTTTTTCTTTCATTGAAGACCTCACGGAGTTTAATTCCCTTCCCGCGCTGCCGGAATGGTAAAGATGAACGCGCTTCCCCTGCTGACTTCGCTCTCTAACCATATCCGGCCTCCGTGCAGTTCAACGATTTTCCTGCAGATACTCAGCCCGAGTCCGGTACCCGCAAATTTCTTTGCATCAGGGGAATCAAGCTGGAGGAACGGCTGAAAGAGTTTTTCCTGGTCTTCGGCGGATATCCCGATGCCGGTATCGGTTACGCTGAACTTTATGAAACCGGACTCGGTCTCGTCCGCTCTGATAATGATTGCGCCTCCGTCAGGTGTAAACTTTATTGCATTGCCAAGAAGATTAAATAGCACCTGCTTTATGCGTATCTTGTCGCCTTCCATCATGTCCGGAGCTTTGTCTATATCGGTATTTATCTTTATTCGGCGTTTAGAGGCTGCTTCAAAAAAAATTACGAGGCTGTCGGCGATCAAATCATGGACCTGGAATTTCTCGATTTTAAGCTCCAGTTTTCCGGCCTCAATCTTCGAAAGATCGAGGACGTCGTTTATCAGGCCCAAAATATGATGTCCGCTTTCATAAATAAGACCGGCGTATTTATGCACTGTATCAATACCGTTTGCAGGGATGTCACGCAGCAGTTCCGAAAAACCGAGAATCGAATTCAAGGGGGTCCTTAATTCATGGCTCATATGGGCTAGAAACTCTGATTTGGCCCCGCTGGCGGCTTCGGCCGCCTCTTTTGCGATTTCAGCTTCTATTGTTTTTTTGCGCCCGGCTGCATAGCGGCTAACCAGCCAGTATAAAAGGAGCGATGTAATGCTGACATAGAGCCATCCCTTTATGATGCTGATTAAAGCGAATGTATGGGTATCGAAGGATATTTGTGAAACCAGCATGTCGGAGAATAGTATCCATAGACTGCCGACGAGGGCGTAAATCAGGACTATCCTGAAAGGAGTAAGTCTGCTGGTGCGCCAAAGGTCGCCCATGATACATTCTCCCGGACCCGATATTATTAGTCTTCAGCACAATTATAACAAGATTCAATGATGGTTGCAGTAAGGTCATCTTCGGTCGTGCCCGGCATTATCGATTGTTGACTTTACCGGCACCATCAATTAATTTACATATATGCTTTCCTATATCGCCAGGCGGCTGCTTTTGATGGTCCCGCTCATATTCGGCATAACCCTCATCAGCTTTTCCGTGATACACCTTGCACCGGGAGGGCCGGTCGAGATCGAGAACGAGATGTCGATGAAGACCTCCGCCCAGGCGCGCGAAAATCTCAAGAAGCTTTACGGTCTCGACAAGCCGCTCCATGTGCAGTATATCGATTGGCTCACGCGCTTTGTAAAACTCGATTTCGGAAAGTCGTTCGTCGACGACAAGAAGGTAATCGACAAGATCAGGGAGAGGGTCCCGATCACTATCGTCATCAGTGTGCTTTCACTCATCATCACTTTTTGTATAGCGGTGCCTATCGGAGTGCTTTCGGCTACGCGACAATTTTCACTCTTCGACAAACTGACGACCGTATTCGTTATGGTGGGATTTTCAGCCCCTCACTTCTGGGTTGCCCTTTTATGCATGTATTTTTTTGGCATGACACTTGGATGGTTGCCGGTTTCGGGCATTCAGAGCATCGATGTTTCGGGGATGGGGGTGGCAGAGAGGCTTGCCGACTGGACCAGACATCTCGTACTTCCTGTATTGATCGGGGCCTCAGGCGCCCTGGCGGGCTTGAGCCGTTATAGCAGATCGAGCATGCTTGAGGTCATCAGGCAGGACTACATAAGGACAGCGCGGGCAAAGGGATTGAAGGAATCGTAGGTGATTACGCGCCATGCCTTGAAGAATGCGCTTATGTCGGTTATAACAATACTCGGTCTTGCAGTGCCCGGATTTATCGGCGGCTCGGTGATCATGGAAACCATTTTTTCTATCCCAGGGATGGGGCTGCTCTTTTTTCAGTCGGCCATGTCGAGGGACTATCCGACTATCATGGGAATCCTTGTCATCGGGGCCGTACTTACATTAATCGGCAACTTTCTTGCCGATATTGCTTATGCCCTGGCCGATCCGAGAATCAGGGTTGGCAAGGATTAAATGATGATCGGAATAATCTGGCGCCGCTTCAAAAGAAACCGTTTATCGGTTGCCGGACTGACTGTAATACTTCTCATCGTTTCTGTCGCAATTGCTGCGCCGATAGTCGCCCCGTACGATCCATTTACGATAGATGTCTACAACGTCATTTCCGCTCCGACATCTGCTCATCTGCTTGGGACTGACGATCTCGGTCGCGATGTCCTCTCCAGAATGATCTGGGGCAGCCGTATATCGCTTGCCGTCGGTTTTGTTGCCGTGGGCATATCAATTACCATCGGAATAATCATCGGATCTTTGGCAGGGTTTTATGGAAGGGCTGTTGATGCAATACTTATGCGCTTTGTCGACATTATGCTCTGCTTCCCCACGCTGTTTCTTATCCTGGCAGTTATTGCCATAATCGGACCCAGCATCTGGGTGATAATGGTTATAATCGGGATCACGAGCTGGATGGATGTGTCCCGCCTCGTAAGGGCAGAGATTCTCACACTAAAGGAGCGGGACTTTGTTGCAGCGGCACGGGCAGTCGGTGCGAGCGACTTCCGGATCATCTTCATGCATATCCTGCCTAATGCTCTTTCGCCGGTGTTCGTATCTGCTACCTTCGGGATTGCAGGTGCGATCCTGCTTGAATCCGGACTCTCATTTCTCGGCCTCGGAGTTCAGCCGCCGGACGCGAGCTGGGGCAATATCCTGACTTCCGGAAAGGATTATATAACCGTTGGCGCCTGGTGGCTCTCTTTTTTCCCGGGTATGGCCATTCTTATCACGGTACTCAGTTACAACCTTGTGGGAGAAGGGCTTCGTGACGCTATCGATCCGAGGCTTTGGCGCTCCGGGAGTTAAGACGTGAAAGACCTCTCTCACCTGCCGGATCCCGACAGGGCGCGGAAGAATATCGAGACGCTGATTTCAGAGCATCCCGAACTGCAGTCCCGCATAGAAGAGCATTATGAGAAGATTGCCGTGCTTTATTCTCACAGTCAATTCCTCGCTAACTATTCAATACAGTATCCCGATTCGCTTTTCAGTGCGTTGGACCATCTCCACGAGCCTTCTGATGCAGATGCTTTTGTCTCTGAATTGAATGAAGCATTCAGGTCATGTCCTGCGATGAATGATGGAATGAAGATCATACGCCGCTTCCGCAAGGACAAGCAAATTGCGATCACGCTGAGGGACATACTGCATATCTCAGAGCTGCCTGATATCATGCTTGAGATGAGCAATCTCGCCGACGCCATTCTCAGCGAATCACTCAAGTTTGTTGAATCATTCTTAGAGCGAAGGTTTGGAAAGCCTGAAAATAATGCGGTGTCGATTATCAGTCTCGGGAAGCTGGGCGCCTGTGAACTCAATTACAGCTCGGACGTGGACATTGTCTTCGTATACCGCGATGAGGGAGAGACTTCCGGCGTTTCGTCGATTCCCGGGATCACGATGAACAGGGTGTCTGCCTTTGAGTATTACGTCAAACTGGCCGAGGAGTTGACCAAATTCGTCTCCTCTAATACCGAAGACGGGTTTGCCTATCGTGTCGATCTCAGGCTCAGGCCCCAGGGTCAGCGCGGCAGCCTTGCGCTCTCGCTGAGAGGGTACGAAGATTATTACGAGTCCTGGGGGCAGTTGTGGGAAAAGGCGGCGCTTCTCAGGGCGCGGCCTGTTGCCGGCGATGAGGCACTCGGCAGCGACTTCCTTAAGACAATCACACCCTTTATCTATCGCAAATATCTCGACCACGATACAATCGATGAAATCAAGCGCATGAAGTCTCAGGTCGAACAGCTCAAGAGCGGTACCTTCAGCAGGGACATCAAGCGGGGGTACGGCGGGATAAGGGAGATAGAATTCTTCATACAGATCTTTCAGCTGATGTACGGAGGCAAGGAGCCGATCCTGCGCGAGAGAAGTACCTTCAGGGCACTGCATCACCTTGTTCAGAAGGGTCTTATCGGTTATGACGACCTCAGGCACCTGTCGGACAACTATATCTTCCTCAGGACACTCGAACACCGCATCCAGCAGATGAACGACCTTCAGACACACAGTCTCCCTTCCGGTGAAAGGGAGCTGGAGGTCCTCGGGAGGAAGATGGGCTTTCCCGGCAGGAACGATTTCCTGGCTGCACTGGGAATAAGGAGGAAGAAGGTCCGCGATATCTATGACTCTCTTTTTCATGTCCGCGGACATGGTGAGGCTGCAGTTGAGGAAGATGTAAGCGATGATATTATGAGCCGTATCTTCTGGGATGTTGAAACGCCGATCAAACGGCCTATCGAGGAAGAACTCTCAAAGCGCGGAGTAAGAGACAAGGAGAGGGCGATCAATCATCTGATGCAGATCCATAATAATATCTACCACTTCCAGACGATCAGGGGCAGGAGGCTTCTTGAAGACATCGTCCCGAGATTTGTAGAGAAGGCCCTCGCCGGTGGCAACCCGGATGCGGCGCTGCTTCAGCTCGTCGGTTTCTCGCGCCTTCTTGCAGGGAGCGAGTCCTACCTCGAACCTCTTGTCCAGAGGCCCCAGGTGGTCGATGCCTTCACCTTCATATTCTCGCACAGCGACTATCTCTCGAAGATCCTCATGAGCAATCCTGAATACATGGAGTCGCTCGTTGAAAGCTCAATAAAGAGGAAGTCGATCGTTTTTTCGCAGCGCGAACTCGAACTGCTCATCGAAAGGAAGGGCGAATCTGCTGCGGTCCGGCTTTACAGAAGGCTCGAGGAGATAAGGCTCGGCATACTCTTTCTGAACGGTGAGATCGATGTGGTCCGCCTGATGAAAGGCATCAGTATAGTTGCGCAGGCTGTTCTCTCGACCATTACGTGCCATCACTCCATGGCCCTGACCATCGCCGGGTTCGGAAAGCTCGGGGGCAGAGAGATCATCTTCAATTCGGACCTTGATATCGTCTTCATCACACTGGACGACCCGAAGGGTAAAGACATAAAGGATGCTGAGAACCTGCTCAAGCTCCTCATGTCCCATACGAAGGATGGAGTCGCATACAAGGTCGACACCCGCCTCAGGCCTGACGGAAGCAAAGGGCCGCTTGTCAGCTCGATCGGTGGGATGGCGAATTATTATCTCAAGAGTGCCCAGACGTGGGAACTGCAAGCGCTGTTGAAGGCGCGACCGGTCAGTGGTGACCGAAAGACAATCCGCTATTTTGCCGAAATGCGAAAAGAGGTCCTGATGAAGAGGGCGCATGAGATTGTTATCAGCGACATCAGGAATATGCGCGGGAGGATCCAGAGGGAGCTTTCGAAGGATGCTGCTGCGTCAGGCATCCATGACATCAAGCTGGGCTCGGGCGGAATAGAGGAACTCGAATTCACAATACAATACCTTCAGCTCAGACATTGCTATAAGAGTTCGACACTTTTTGTGCAGAGCACTCTCGATGCCGTCAGGAGGTTGTGCGACATGGGGATTATTTCTTCGCCCGATGCAGAGGCATTGAAAGAGACGTATATATTTTACAGGAGTATCGAGACCGTGCTCAGGCTGCGTAACGAGACTGTCCTGAAAGAGGGCAGCGATACCGTTCGCAGCACGGCGAGGCTATTGGGGGTCACGGAGGAGCTGCTGATGGAGGTCCTTGATCAAAAACGAAAATGGGTAGTTGATTTTATGGCGAAGATCGGTGATTAGTGGCCGCAGCAGTTTCCACCGTTGTCGTGTGCGCCGCAGGTTTCATCGGCAACGAATTCGGGAAGCCCGCGGTCGAAGAAGTAAGTGATATTCTCTTCTATTGTCGCCCCTTCCGCTTTGAATACTCTTATGCCGGCGCTTCGGAGTTTGATCAAGGCCCCCCCTCCTATGCTCCCCGCAATTATCAGGTCGACGGCCTCTCCTCCCAGTGCCTTGAACGGGTCGCACGAGCCGTGAAGATGATTGAAGTCTTTGTTGCAAAAGGAG
>JBGOVD010000358.1:0-3048 GCA_041477935.1 Dissulfurispiraceae bacterium
CCCTTCAACCGTCAAAATTTCACTTAAGTCCCTTATGGTCAATAAGATGCGTTCGTCACTCACAATGCTTGGGATAATCATCGGAGTCGGTGCCGTTATTACCATGCTTGCCGTGGGAACCGGCGCACGCCAAAGAATATCCGAACAGATTTCAAGCATGGGCAGCAACCTTCTCATAATACTTCCGGGTTCAACGACCTCGGGTGGTGCAAGAATGGGGGCCGGGACACAGCCGACACTTTCCATGGGAGATGTCGAAGCGATCCAGAAGGAATGCCCTGCTGTGGCATTTGTGGCCCCTGTACATAACGGTGCAGCACAGATTATTTACGGCAACCTGAACTGGTCGGCAGGGGTTGTCGGCACGACCCCTGCAATGTTAGAGGTCAGGGACTGGCCGCTGTCTGCAGGCAGGCCCTTCACCGACGACGATGTAAAGAGTGCCACAAAAGTTGCCCTTCTGGGGCAGACTGTAGTGAATAATCTGTTTGGCGCCGTCGACCCGCTGGGTCAGATCATAAGGATAAAAAATATACCCTTCACGGTCATAGGGGTATTGGACAGCAAAGGTCAGTCGCCGCAAGGGCAGGACCAGGATGACACTATATATATTCCGGTAACGACCGCGCAAAAAAAGCTCTTCGGCACAGCCTTTCCCGGGATGATAAGGATAATGATGGTGAAGGCTAAAAGTTCCGACGATTTATCCGCAGCCGAAAGACAGATTGTTGAACTCCTGAGGCAGAGGCATCACATAGCTGCTAAACAGGACGATGATTTCACAGTCCGGAACCTGACCCAGATAATGCAGACAGCCGAGCAGTCGACGAAGGTCATGACTCTGCTCCTTGGGGCCATCGCTTCCGTTTCTTTATTGGTCGGCGGGATAGGGATTATGAATATCATGTTGGTATCCGTCACGGAAAGGACACGGGAAATCGGGATACGAATGGCTGTCGGCGCAAAGACCTGGGACATCAGGCTTCAATTCCTTGTGGAGGCCCTGACCTTATCTCTGATAGGCGGCATCGTCGGGATTATCACAGGGGTGTCCGGGGCACTGATCCTTTCGGCGCTTGCAGGATGGCCGACCATTGTATCGCTGCTTTCGGTACTTATGGCATTCAGCTTTTCGGGACTCGTCGGCATATTCTTCGGGTTTTATCCGGCATATAAGGCATCGCTGCTCGATCCGATAGATGCCTTGAGATACGAGTAAGAATGCCGCCGGCGGTGAGCCATCCGGACGGAGCTTATTTGTAGTTGCCACTATTTGACCTGACTGACAGTGTACGAAAAAGTCTTGATGTTCCAGAATTTGTTACGTAAAATCTCTACTCAGCCGATATGGCGCCTCGTACGATGTTTCTATCGATAATTGTCAAGCCCGCCAGGGCAATTTACGGCGTTTTGCGACTAAAACTTCATAAGGTGCATATTCCGGTGGTTTTGGGCACTACTTCCGAAATTAGATGGACAGCCATTCGAATGGCGCTAGTTTAAGCTGTCTCAGCATGATAGTTGTTCCGGTGAAGAATCTCTCTCATTTCATGCCTTGGCGAGGTCATTAACTGGTAATTCTTTTTACGTCGCTTAAGGCATCGTGGTTCACTTCGTCCTGGGCGTTGTAAGATCGGTGTGTTAGTCATCGCGGAATATAAATCCCTGATCAGCCTGAAACGTTCGGTCCTGCTGATATTCGCCTGATTTAGATGTGGCTCCCAGTTGCGAAGTGCCTGTACACTGCCCTTGAAGCTCACAACTCTAACCTTTAGATCCATCTCTTTGGCGGCTTCACACATCAACCTCCGGATACAGTTGTATGCAATGAAGTGCATCAGAATTTCTTTGCGTATCATATCCGGCGTTTGGCAACGCAGGATATCCATTCCCATGGTCGTCTTGATGTCGCGGAAAAACAGCTCGACATCCCACCGCTTGAAGTAAAGTCCGGCAAGCTCTACAGCCGGATATTGTACGACATCAAGCAGGGTGGTGACGATGTGAAATTTCTGAGTTCTAAAGCCTGGATATTTCACCGTAACTTTGATCTGTCTCAAGAGCAGCTCTTCCGGGAGCTTTGCCCACGCGTCTATTGAATACGACAGATTGGCATTATAAGCGGGGCGTGGCCAGGTTATCAGCAGGTCATCTCGCCCAAACCTCTTGAGGCTACTTGCGGCGCTAACCGGCGTTCTCCGCGCGAGAGTGACGACGCTGTCAACGCCCTGTCTTTTTAAGTTTGCGATATCGAAATAGCTACAGAATCCTTTGTCTCCGAGGATGATGTCTCCTCGTTTAAACGTATTCCACTGTTGGCGAAACAGCGGGAGTTCGTGATTCTTCTTATTGCCGAGGGCGTAACTAAGCAATGCCCCGCTTTTCAGCGAAAAACATGCGCATATGCGTGCCATCGGAAATCCGCACCCCACCTTCTGTGTGGAGGACTGCGGCCAAACCTCCTGATTCGCCAAAGTATCGGGCATGCTGATTCCCGTACCATCCACAACAATGACCCGCCTGTTGTTCATAAAGCCGGGCTCGGGTATCTCCTCAAGCCGGGCAGCCGTATGAGCAAGAATGTCAGAGAGCATCTGCTCATCCAGCTTCTTGCGGGCTGCGCAATACGAAGAGGTCGAGGACGAAGGCACTTTGACTCCCTTGATAGAGGCATAAGACTGAAGCTTGCGAATCACTTCCTTACAGCCTCCATCGGCATCCAATACCTGACTGAAGAAAGCCCAGAAGGTGTTCTCCTTGGAGAAAAGCCGGCGGCGACTCATGGCCCCGTCCCTCTCTGGCCTCAACAGAGCATGAGGAATAAACTTCTCAAAGACTTCACCGATCTGCTTAAATGACTTCTGCTTCAGCAGGACCATTTTTTCTGCAAGTATTTGCTGCGCAGATCGGGGTCTTTTACGAAGGGTCTGCATATGAAATCCTGGGAATATTGGGGTTGTATTTCGCATATAAAATTATGACACTTTTAGCCCATGTTTTCACTTGTTTTTTCATGCAGATAACCCTTAAACTAGCGCCATTCTGGAC
>JBGOVD010000311.1:0-3537 GCA_041477935.1 Dissulfurispiraceae bacterium
AATAGCTGGAAGAGAATATTCTGTCTTTCAGGAGATATGCCGATTCCCGTGTCC
Source organism: Dissulfurispiraceae bacterium (assembly GCA_041477935.1). Lineage (GTDB taxonomy): Bacteria > Nitrospirota > Thermodesulfovibrionia > Thermodesulfovibrionales > Dissulfurispiraceae > Fen-1308. The sequence continues at coordinate 55 of JBGOVD010000311.1, forward strand.
TTTACCGAAAATTCTGCAAACTCTCCATCAACGCTTAAAGACGCTGAGATATGCACAGTGCCGCCTTCGGGTGTGAACTTTATGGCATTGCCGATCAGATCGCATAATACCCGCATTATCTTCACGGGATCAGCAGTAATGAACTCAAGATCATCCCGGATCTCGTATGTCATCTTTAAAACGTGTCGGCCGGCCTTTTCCCTGAATAAGAGCAGGCTGGTCTCGATAAGATCCTTGATGCATAACTCGCTCACATCCAGTTCCATATTGCCGGCATCTATCTGAGACAGGTCGAGTATGTCATTAATAATACGGTGCAGATGCTTGCCGCTTCTATATATGCAGTCGATATATTCCGCCTGTTTGTCGAGAAGCGGCTCGCAAAGTCCCTCCAGCATAGCCTCGGAGAAGCCTATTACAGAATTCAGCGGCGTCCTCAGTTCGTGACTCATGTGAGACAAAAAAGCAGACTTGGCTGTGTTTGCCGCTTCAGCCGTTTCTCTCATGATTTCAGCTTCTATTACCTTCTTGCGCTCGGTAATATCCAGCATAACATGCACCGAATATAGATACTTGCCATTCGCATCTAATTTCGGGTACATCATCACACTAAAAGTTTTCCCTATCGAATCTATTTCAATCTCGCTTCTCTCTGAATTGCCCGAAATTACTGCTTCTCCGCATAGTTCATCATGGGTGTCCAGCTTTGGGAATATCTCATAATAGGGTCTGCCGATAAATTCTACGGGCGACATGCCCGCCATTTTTTCATAAGCCCTGTTTGCCCTTATTAGCTTGCCGTCACAGTCATGAATGAACAGGATTTCTGTGATGGCATCAAAAGTGTCCTCCCATTCTTTTTTTGCATTTATAATTTTTTTCTCTGTCTTTTTGCGCTCTGTTATGTCGCGGATGACGGCCCACATGCCGGAAGGGCGCCCGTCATCATCCTTGAGAAGGACCGTCCGGAGTTCGACAGGGACCAGGGTCCCGTCCTTACGCCAGTACTCCTTCTCGTACAGGTCCGAGTACCCACGCGATAGCACCTGCTCATTGATAATCCGTGCCTCTGCGTCATGCCAGCGTTTGGGAGTGACATCTTCATAGGTTAGATCTATCTCCTCTTCCGTATATCCGAGCATATTCAGAAAGACGCCATTGCTATCAATGATTCGACCGGACATGTCGACTTGGGCGAATGCGTCCATCATGCTTTCGTGGAGTTGCCGGTATTTGGATTCAGATGAGCGCAGCGCCTCTTCCGACTGTTTTCGCTCGATAGCATACTTAATCGACCGCGCGAGCAGATTATTTTCTATCTGTCCCTTGACAAGAAAATCCTGGGCGCCTTCCTGGATTGCCGCCAAAGCAACTCGCTCGTCACTGTTTCCGGTAAGCACGATTATGGGCATACGGGAAGCTTGCCGCCGCATGGTGACAAGCGTGGCCAGCCCATCGCTGTCGGGGAGATTGAGGTCCAGAAGAAGAATGTCAAACCGGTCCGCGCCGACACATTTGAGCGCCTCCGAAAGCCGGACTACACACTCGACTTCGAACAGCGTGGGGCCTGCCCTCGGCAGCATCTCCGCGATCAGCTCTGCGTCGTCCGGGTTGTCCTCGACAAGCAGAACTCGCAGCAAAACACTCATTTATTGTCTGAACGCAGCGTTGTGTTCATCTCCGACAATTTTATCAAGTTGCACAATAAAAAACAATTGTCGTGAGAAAATTTGTTAAGGGAAAGTCGCACAATTGTGCTGCCAATTTATCTTTGTTTCTCCTGGTTCCCGCACTTTCACGCCAGCCCGAAAAGATATGGTTGCCATGACAACAGTAAATTAAGTATTATCAACGTGGGAGTGCATAGGGTTCTGGTGTCCCTCCCGGACTTCAAATCCGGTGTTGCCGGCCACAAACCGGCAGGGTGTGTTCGATTCGCACGCACTCCCGCCATAAATGTCCGGAGATTGCTGCTTGCGGTCTCTGCTATGACGGGATACAATTACTAAATCAATGCGGAGCTTAAACATGATCAACCGACACTTTATTGCACTGTTTTTATCCTGCCTGCTTTCCCTTGTGCTAAACACAGGGGCTGAGGCCCTCGATGCTCAGGCCTATCTGGATCAGGGCAATGCGGCCTTTAATGCTGCGAAATATGACGAAGCAATACAATTTTACGGCAAGGCCATTTCAGCCAGTCCTAATTTGACGGATGCCTATTACAACCGCGGTCTGGCTTACTACAAGCGGGGCCGGTATTCAGAGGCCATCTCGGATTTCACGAAGGTCCTCGATGTGGATCCCAAGCTGACGGATGTCTACTACAATCGCGGCCTCGCCAATTTCAAGAAAGGGCACCATGAAAAGGCAATCGAGGATTATACTAAGGCGCTCTCGCTGAATTCCAGCCTTGCCGATGCCTATCTTAACAGGGGCATCGCTTATGCTTACAACAGGCAATACGATGAGGCCATAGACGATTACAACAAGGCCATTATTACAAAACCGAATTTCGAGGCCGCCTACTTCAACAGGGGCGTTGCCTATATCCGCAAAGCGGCGGCCGACTTTTCAAAGGTATGTACGATGGGAAATCAGGCGGCGTGCGAAAACCTGAAGCAGATATCGGAGTGAGGGTGCTTGCGATTATATGATTGATGACATCTGCCATCCCGGCTTGCAGTTACTTCTGCAGTTGCCGAAGCTTGAGCAACGTGTCAGCATATTCGTACTCGGCTGGCAGAAGGACCTCTTCCTGCTTACCAACCTACCGTACCTGAACGAAAAACCGGTAAAGCTCAAATCAGAGGACAACTGCATCATCCGATTCTTGAAGGGAGACGATGCTTACGGGTTCCAAACGTCGATCATATCCGTGCAGTTCTTCCCTGCTCCACTGATTTTTTTTAAATATCCGGGACATGTCGACAAAATACCCTTCCGAAAGTCGAAAAGATTCAAGCTTAATATCCCTGCAAAACTGCTCAACCCCCTGGACGTTCACACTTATGACGCTGAGGTTTCCGATATCAGCGAGAGCGGATGCAGGCTAAAGATCATGGATAAGGAAGAAGATTTCTTCGCTGCCGGCAGCCGTTTGTATTTGACCTTCAACATACTCGAAAAAGGCATCGAAGCGGACTGCGTCCTCCGCAATGCCCGGAAAATGGACGACGCTGTATTTCTCGGCATGGAATTCTCCTCTATTTCGAAGACTAACCGGGATACCATAGCGGCATTCATCGATATGCTTACACGCGTCATTTCATCTCCCTAGCCTGACTCCGATGTCTGTTGACTTGTCAGTCATATTGATAGTCCCGTCATCTCCCAGCGGACTGCTTAATAAAACCAGGGTACTACCGGGGGAATAAAAGCGTGACATTAACAGGACTGGATATTTTCGAAAAAAAATGGCCGCAGGCACTGACCGGCGCAAAGGTAGGGCTGCTGACGCATCCTGCCTCGGTCAACAGAAAA
>JBGOVD010000368.1:0-2924 GCA_041477935.1 Dissulfurispiraceae bacterium
CAGGCCCGAATACCATGGAGCGGGAATAGGAAAGAAACTTGTCGCGATGATGCTTGAGGAGTATAAAAGCTGTGTAAGAAAAAGCCTTATCGCGTTTGACGAGCAGGTGAAATTCTATGAGTCATGCGGCTTCAGGGCTGGGACAGGGACAAGCCCGATGTTCATCACTGTTAAGTCTGGTCCTGGATGAAAATCTTGCCAGGGTTCATTATATTCTGCGGATCGATCAGGCGCTTAATGTCTTTCATGAGCTTCATTTCGCGCTCTTTTATCTCCATTTCGATATAGGGCAATTTGGCAAGGCCGATGCCGTGTTCGCCGGAGATCGATCCTCCAACCGATAGGGTCAGCTCAAAGATCTTTTTGATCAGGGCTTTCCCCCTGGAATATTCCTCAGCAATATTCTTGTCAGCCATGATATTGACATGAATATTGCCGTCGCCCGCATGACCGAAGCTGACTATGATGATCCCGCTCTCCTCTGAGAGACGGCGAAGTCCGGACAGGACGAAAGGGATTTTGTCACGCGGTACGACTATATCCTCGTTGATCTTGTTCGGCTTCAGATGATAAAGGGCCGGCGATATGGATCTGCGCGCTTCCCAGAGTTTTTCGCGGGCGAGCTTGTCGGCGGCAACGGATGCTTCGCCGCCAAGGTCGCGGCAGATAGAAATGACCTTCTCGGCCTCTTTCTGTATGGCCGCAGTATGGCCGTCAAGCTCTATAAGCAAAAGGGCCTCCACACCGGACGGAAGGCCGGTAGGCTTGTATTGCTCGATAACTTTTATCGCCGAACCATCGAGGAATTCCAGTGTCCTCGGTATTATGCGCGAGGTGATTATTCTGGGCACGGCATTCCCTGCCGCTTCGATATTGCGGAACCGGACAAGAAGGGTAACGATGTCTTCAGGCTGAGGCAGTATCTTCAACCGTATTTTGGTGACGACGGCAAGTGTGCCTTCAGCTCCGATCAGAAGCTGTTTGAGGTCATAGCCGACCACACGTTTGCATGTCCTTCCACCGAGATTGACCAGGCTCCCGTCGGGCAGGACCGCCTCAAGCTCAAGCACATAGTCGCGCGTGACGCCGTATTTTATCGCCCTCGGGCCACCGGCGTTGGTGGCGATGTTACCACCGATCGTGCAGACGTTGAGACTGGCCGGGTCCGGAGGATAAAAGAAGCCCTGGTGTTCCAGCTCCCTTTGCAGACGGCCGTTGACCGTGCCGGGTTCCACGATTGCAGTCATGTTATCGGGGTCGATATCGATGATCTTCCGCATCTTTTCGAAGCTCAGTATTATCGAGTCCTCGCGATTCGGAATCGACGCGCCGGCCATTCCCGTGCCCGCACCGCGCGGTATTATCTTCAGGTCCTGCCCGGCAGCATACTTAACTATCTTGACAACGTCTTCCGCATTCTTGGGCCACGCAACGGCATGCGGGAGCCCCTCGTCTACGATTGACGAGTCGAAGCCGTAGCAAATAAGATCTTCGTATTCGCTGGATACTTCTACGCCCGATATGTGTGTAACCTTTTTCATGTACCTAAATTATAATTGTTGGCGCGAAATTCTGTAAATTTATATATATATGGCAGATGGGTTCATGCGCTCGAGAAAGCTTTTCATGCAACACCTTTGACTATGCCGTGAAGCGTCCTGGACCAGTCTCACTGATGGATAAAAATAGATTCGCGGATGCGGAACGGCATAAAGAGGATCCAAGTTGCATTTAAAAGCTTTTGAGGGCGTGTGGACCCATCTGCCACTCCCTGCTGATTATACGACGGTGATATTTTCGGCTTCGCTGAACTTGAGGGAGAGGGCCTTGGATACCCCGGGCTCTTCCATGGTTATGCCGTAGAGGTAGTCGGCCGCTTCCATTGTGGCACGGTTGTGGGTGATGACTAGGAACTGGGTCTCTTCTGACAGGCTTCTGATCATCTGCGCGAACCTGACTGTGTTGGATTCGTCCAGCGGGGCATCGGCCTCGTCAAGGATGCATAACGGGGAAGGCTTTATCAGGAAGCCTGCAAAGAGCAGAGAGAGAGAGGTCAGTGCCTTCTCGCCGCCCGACAGCAGATTGATGTTCTGCAGCTTCTTGCCCGGCGGCTGCGCGATGATATCGAGCCCCGACTCCAGGATGTTCTCCTCATCGGTCAGGATGATATCAGCCCTGCCGCCGCCGAAGAGTATCGTAAAGACTTCCTGGAACTTTCCCCTGAGCGCATCGAAGGCCTCTCGCAGCTTTTTCCGAGTAGTCGCATTTATGCGGGTGATGGCCTCTTCGAGTTCCGCGATTGAAAAGGTGAGGTCCTGCTGCTGCTTGGAGAGAAAGTCGTACCTTGTCTTCAACTCCTCGTATTCCTCAATAGCCTCGACATTGACCGGCCCCATCGCCTGCAGGGTTTCATTAAGTTCGGCTATCTTCTTCTCGTCTTCCTCGTGATCGAAGCCCTCTACGGGTATCTCTTCTTTACTAATCTCGATGCTGTATTTCTGCATTATCGTTGTTTCGATGTTTTCGAGTCTGACCTTGTTCTCGGCGAATTTGGTATTATTGTCGGCCAGTTCCTGTGACAGATCATCTATCACTACGCGGAACTCTTTCAGCCTCTCGTCCCTGGCAACCAGTTCGATATTTTCGGAATTGATGACCTCTCTTCTTTCCGACCGCTCCTTCTCGATCGCCGCGGCCTCGGTTACGAGTACCTTTACCGCTTCATCGAGCTTCTCCATCTCGGAGTGAGAAGAAGCAATCTTTTCTTCAGCCGCCGCGATATCGTCACGCGAAGAAATCTTCTTCAGTTCGAGTTCTTCCACCGTCTCGGAGATGGTCGCGCGCTCTTTTTTCAGGGCCTCCAGCTTTTCGCGGCAGGCGACGAGCGAGGTCTTCATCTCCGCCAGGTGGGAGCGCTCGGTATC
>JBGOVD010000235.1:0-4370 GCA_041477935.1 Dissulfurispiraceae bacterium
AAAATTGTGACACGTAATTAAAAATAGTCGTTGACTATTGAATTATTATCTGGGATAATTTGACGCATAGTTCTAATAATTGTTGTGGGAGGCAATAATGGTTAGATAAGGGAGAGATATGCGTTTAAACAGGAATTGCAATATCTATTCAAGAAAGATGCGCCTTGTCACTTTGGAAGAGGCGTAGATATAATGGAAATGATAATTTATGGAAGCCACGCTTGTGCGCAGTGCACAGGTAGTGGCTTTTTTGTGCTGTTGGCAGGGCACTATATCAAATCTGTGGCTCGCATAATATAAAAGGAGAAAGCGAATGGTAAATAGTGAAGAAGACTGTGTAGGGTCGGAAAACGGCCATTATTCTCTGTCTATTTATGTCAGGATGTGGACAGTGCACTGTAGATCGATTATTGGATTGACGCTGTTATTGTGTTTGTTGGCAGTTTTTGCAGAGGCATTTTCGTTCGATTACGATAACAATATCGGTTTTATGAAGAACGTACCGAAAGATCTAAAAGAAGCATTCCCAATGTGCGATACGTTTCTGGATGTGAAGTGGATACGGGATGAGCCGGATGGACTGTGGATTGGCAAAGCGCTGGTCGATACATATGAATATGACGTAAAGAAACGGTTGGGCTGGCTCATAGGAATTAATACATCAAGGCATTGGATACAAGCCAATGCCATTACAGAACAGCAATATCATGATATGCAGCTCGAAGAAAAGATAAAGAAAGCGAATAAAGTGCGCTGGCGTTGGGCTAATGATGACGTTCGAGAGCCAGGGTTCACTATCTTTAATGCCGATCAGGGAGAAATAATATCAAAACATGTGTTTAAGATTGCATGCTCGCCGAGCAAGTGGGTTGTTACGGATGATCAAGGTCTACCACAATATAGCATCACACATTTCACCAGAAATGTCTGCGTAGCCACGCCGAAGCAAGATGCAGCATGGCTAGTAGAGCCAATAAAGCCGTTCTTTTCCAACAAGATGCTGATGAAGAATCCGGACATGAAGAGATCATATGAACAACTTCAGAACCTGATTCAAAGAAGATGCCAATTAAATAATACAAAGAACTGTGATTTCTACAAAAACATCGCAAACGCATCAAGAATGGGATTTCTTCTGGACGCTGACGGTGACCGTAAAAGTGACTATGTAAATGGGTGGTCGGACGATGAATGGGAGATTGCTTTCCTAAATGATCGGCAGCCCTTTATGATGCTCTACCCCAAGAAATGTAAGGGGGAAACCTGGTGGTGTTCAAGTTATCTCGATTCACATTTCATTAAGAAGCAACAACAGTGCATCGCAGCAGAGAAAAAGATATATAAGCAGGGTCATTTGGAGAAGCAATAGCTAATTTAATAGAAACGAAAATAAATAATTGGAGGAAAGGAAATGGCATCGGAAGAAGATAAAGAAAATATCTGTGATGGGATGCTTTACTGTGCACGCCATGAGTTTATGATACCGAAATCAGCAAAAACTGGGTAACACTTTTCCGTTCATGGTAATGGTTATAAAGCCTTTCATGTTCAGCCAGGCTTCGACGGCGATACGCCAACCCGCCTGCGGCTGAATCCCTTCACTGCAAAGTATATCATGCTGCAAGTTCGTTATCCATTCATAGGCATCCCTCCTTTGCCATCTGGAGAAAGTTCTCTTGCCAGTGAAGTACACCTGGCAGGCAGTTTTGCCGTTCAGGCATGGACGAGGCCGGTGATTCAGGTCATGCTCGACTGCCGATGCATACGCCTCCAGGTGTTCTCGCGGGCAACAGGGTTTGTACGACAGCTTTGAGGCAAGCCCGTTTTTCAACTCGCTCTGCGCCTTCTCAATTGCTCCATTGTAAGGCGGATAATGGACCGGGCTGTTCACCGGCAGGACGAAGTAATCGGCAAACACATCGTTGACCGCCGAATGATTGAGATTGCCTCCATTGTCCCGCTTCAGGAACATAGGTGTCCCGAAACGATTGAATGTTGACGCAAGATAGCCGGATATCTCTTCGCCGCAGGGAACGTCTCCTGTCATCGGGTTGAACTTATAGCGGGAAGCGAGATCCTGCATCTGGTTTAGGTACACCTTGGACCCCTCTGCGTCACGTTGCCCGTATTCGCACGGATCCATGGACCACGCAACGTTCGGCACGTTCCATTGTATGCGCCGCAGATTCTGACGATGCAGGGCATTGAGATCATACCGCGCGATTGTTACCATTCTCTGCAACTCCCTTCTTGATATGCTTTTTGAGGAGTGACGCGCATATAAAGCTCCCATACCCTTTGTACGATTATGACCGTGCGATAACTTCGTGATATCCTGCTCAAACATCCCATAATCCGGAGGCCTAACCTTGGGAGGACCCGGCTGCCGAACGATTGGCGTATCTTTTTTATGCCGCATTCGCCACCGTATGAAGCTTGAATAGGGCAGTTTTACGGCACTGCAGATTGCCCGGTACGGCATGCCGGTCCTCTCCTTCATCTGATCGATAGTGGCAAGCATACGCGTTATCGTTTCTTCTTTTGCTTCCGTTTTTGTTTTTTTTGACCAGTCGCGCCGGCGCTTTGTTTCGCACCGGCGTTCTTAAGCTCATAGGCGTGCAGCATGTCCCGCACTTCTACCGTCTTTTCAGCGACAAAGAGCTTTTTCTGGAGTTCAGCAATCTGCTCCTGTAAGTGCTGTTTCTCCTCGTCCTGCGGTGTGGTCGGTCTGCCTGGGGCTCTGTCTTCCATGGCTTCCGTCATGGCCTGCAATGCCCGGCTTTCCCACTCGTAGTAGGTTTTGCGGGAAACGCCCAGCCGGCGAGCACCTTCTTCGACTGTTATCTGGCCGCTGCGAACCGCAAACACCACCGCAGCCCGTTGACGGGCTTGCTCCTTGTCTTTTGAGTTACTCATACGCACGCTCCGTTTCTGTTACAGGTTCAGTCTTGCTTAGGCTTCGGAGGCTTCTCGTCCTTCGTCTCCGCTTTCCTTGCTTCCTGCGCCTTCGATAGTGTCTTTTCCAACTTGCCTGTCAGGATCGTCAGGCGCTTCTTCTCCAGCATCGCCTGCAAACGAGGAGAAAGCGCCGGCCCCTTGTCCAGGCTCACCCTTGGCTCCAGCGCCTGCAGCATTCCCTCCATTGCCCGCTTCTGCCATTGCGAAAGCACCATCCAGGGTATCGACATCTCCCGGCATATCTCCGCCGGCCTCCTCCGCTCCGTCCATATCGACAATACCGCCCGGCACTTCTCCATCGCTCCGTAGTTCATTGTCTGCCGCTTCCTGTCTCCCTTTATCTTCTCCGTCTTTTCCATGGTCTTGTCCTTCCTCGTTTAGATTGTAGATTACTTCCTGTGTTTTGTCATCTGCATCGGCGTCTACAGACAACCGCAATCTTCCCTTCTCCGCCCGCAGCACCACAGACTGCCCTTCCATTCGACCCACCATGTAGAACGGCAGCCGAGGCTTGCCCCTGAGCGCCATTTCAAGAAGATTCTCCTGAATGCCCTGCTCGATTGTCTTTCTGAGCTCAGCCTGGATCTCGAAGTACCGGTCTGCTGGACACAGGCCCCCGATTCCCTGATGAGGCCGTTTATGGTTGTAGTACTTCACCCACTGACGTATACGATTGCCTGCATCCTCGAAGCTCTCGAACTGCGCCCGGCTCAGAAACTCCAGGTAGATAGTCTTCCAGAACCTCTCGATCTTCCCTAACGTCATGGGATGGTGCGGTTGAGATTTGATGTGGTGGATCCGGTCTTTTTTAAGCTCCAGTTCGAAGCGGCTATTGCCCCGCCAGCTCGTATACTGCCGACCGTTGTCCGTGAGCATCTCTTTGGGCGGGTTATATTCGGAGGCCGCGCGGCGGTATACCTCGATGACGTTCTGGGCATTCTGGCTGCGGAATAACTCCAGCCCGGTTATATATCGGGAATAATCGTCGATATAGCCGATCAGATACGCATAGTGACCCCCAAGTCGAAACGTAAAGATGTCGGTCTGCCATAGCTGGTTCGGCGTCGATCGCTCGAAGAACCGCGGTCGTGTGATGTTCCTCTGCCGCTTCTTGGGCGGGGCCGTCATCAGGGATTTGGAGTGGAGCGTCTTTCTGACTGTCTCGGGGCTGGCCGCAAGAAAGAACACCCTCTTCAAGACCTGTGATATCCGTTTGATGCCGAACAGAGGGTTGGCTTCCTTGAGTTCGACTATCTTCTGCTTCACCGGGGAGGGAAGGCTGCGCCCTTTGCCATTGTGGCTGGCAGCAAGGCCGGCTTCACCTTCACTTCGATATGCCTTCACCCAACGCCTCAGCGACTCTTTGCTCACCCCGCATTCCTGCATAATCACCGTAACAGGAACGCTTTCCT
>JBGOVD010000360.1:0-3020 GCA_041477935.1 Dissulfurispiraceae bacterium
CGGGTTCGCCTTGCGGCCGAATCCTCCGCCCAGATAGGTAGTGTTAAGTTTTACTTGTTCAGGCTTGAGACCGACTATGCGAGCAGCAGCGTTGCGGTCAGCCGTCTGGAATTGGCTGGACACCCATAGTTCGCAGCTGTCGTCGCGAAGGTCGATAAGGCAGTTCAATGTCTCCATAGTGGCATGGGCAAGATAGGGGACGGTATATTCGGCGCTGATCTGTTTTGCCGCATTCTTGAGCGCTGCCTCAGCGTCACCATCTTTTCTCGCGACCGCACCCGGCTTTTGCGCCATTGAAGCATATTCAGCAATCTGTTTTTTAGTATCCAAAGAGGCCAGAGGCCCCTCGTCCCAGACGATCTCAAGGGCATCACGACCCTGATCAGCAGACCAGAAATCATTGGCTATTACGGCAACCCCTGTTTCGACCTGTACGACAGTCTTCACTCCCGGCATTGCTTTTGTCTTGTCCGCTTTAAAACTTTTTACTTTTCCACCGAACACCGGAGGGCGTGCAACAACCGCAACCAGCATCCCCGGGACCTTGGCATCGATTCCGAAAACCGCTTTCCCGTTAACCTTATCAGGGGTGTCGAGGCGTCTCATCGATTTGCCGAGAAACTTGGAATGCCCGGGTTGTTTCAGAACGATCTCTTTTGGCGGCTCAAGGGTGGAAGCCTTTTCTACTAACTGTCCAAATGATAGGCGCTGGCCCGCGGGGCCGATTACAAAACTTTTTTCTGCCCGGCAGTTGCCGGGACTGACTTTCCAGATATCTGCTGCGGCTGCAATAAGCATCATCCGTGCCGCGGCCCCGGCCTTGCTCATGCGTTCCCATTCGCTCCTGACGCTGCTGCTTCCGCCCGTGCCCTGTATAGCAGCCCCCCATTGCGTGTGATCGTATGCATGGTCTACAGGTGCAGGCTCGATGCGGATCTTCGACCAGTCCACCTCTAGTTCCTCGGCCACGAGCATCGGAAGCGATGTATAGACGCCCTGCCCCATCTCGGACTTATTTACGATGATGGTGACCGAATCGTCAATGCCGATGCGGATGAAAGCATTCGGCACAAAGGGTGCCGACTTATCGGCAGCTTCAGAGGGCGATCCTCCAGGTGTGAGGGAGAAACCAAGTATCAAGCCTCCTCCGACTAATGCTCCGGTTTTTAGAAAGTCGCGGCGGCTCATGTTAACGATCCCATTCATGACTTCCCTCCCTTCGCCAGCGCATCATCGGGCGCCATGGTCGAAGCACGATGGATGGCGCGACGGATTCTCTGATAAGTGCCGCAGCGGCAGCTGTTCCCAGTCATGGCATGATCGATATCTTCATCGTTCGGAGAGGGATTCTTCTTCATCAGGGCCACAGCCGACATGATCTGGCCCGGATGGCAATAGCCGCATTGCGGGACGTCGTCTTCGATCCAGGCCTTTTTTACAGGATGGTTTTCAGGGATGCCTTCAATCGTAGTAATCTTCTTTCCCTGAGCATCTTTCACCTGGACCTGACAGGAACGCTCAGGCTGTCCGTCTATATGGACAGTGCAGGCACCACATAGGGAAATGCCGCATCCGTACTTGGTGCCGTCGAGGCCGATCTTTTCGCGAATGACCCAAAGAAGGGGAACATCCGGACCGACCTCTACATCATATTTTTTGCCGTTTACATCAAGAGATATCATGGCTGCCTCCTTTTGAGTCTGAGAGAATAGTGCCGGTTATGAAAATTCGACCTATAAAAAAAGTTTAACAGCGATTTCCTGTGGGTGCTAGGTAGATTGACAAAAGCATTACAATATCATAATATTTGAATATATCAACGGCGGGGGGGGCAGTTTATGCAAGCATATGGCAGACAGGCTGATATCTTGAGGATTATCGCGCATCCGGTGCGGATCAGGATATTGAACGAGCTGGTAAAAGGCGTTAAGTGCGTGAGCGACATGGAAAAATTCCTCGAGCTCCCACAGTCAAATGTATCGCAGCACCTCTCAGTCCTGCGTAACAGCGGCATGATCGACTATTACACCGACGGCAGGCTCAGATGTTATTTTCTCCGGGAACCGATGATTCCGGATCTTTTGGAGGTTTTGGGCAGGGAATACAGCGGGGCGCTTCCAGCCCCTGCATGTTGTCCAGTAACTAAGAAAGGAACTTATCCAGGAGGGAGGCAGCGATGAGCAGGGAAATCGTCATGTTTCTTACTACTACGCCTTACAGCTCCGAAAATACCAATACCATTATCAGGGTGGCCGATGCTGCGTTGAGAAAGGGACATAGGGTCAAGCTGATAGCCTCTGGCGACGGGGTCTTTTCTGTCGTGAAGGGGCAGGTGCCGCGCGCATTGGCAGCCCTCGAAGATCTCGTCGGGCGGGGACTGAAGGTCGATATATGAACAGGCTGCATGCAGACCCGCGGTCTTGCGGCTGATGACTCTGTCGAGGGCGGAGAGATGGGTTCTTTAAAAGGGCTCTACCATACTATTAAGACAGTCCCGATTTTTCTGAATTTCGGCATTTAGGAGGGATTCATGGGGAGCATAAGCATTGTCTTGCGTAAAGCGCCATACGGCACCACTGATGCGGCTGAAGCAATACGGCATGCACTCGGAGGGGCGACAGAGGAAATGGATGTGCATCTCATTCTTCTGGACGGCGGCGTCAATGCGGCAAGAAAAGGTCAGGACACGGCTTCGACCGGATTTGTGAACATAGGAGAAGGCATAGGGGATTGCATCGATATGGATGTCGTTGTCTCAGCCGACAGGGAATCCGTTATGGAAGCCGGATTGGAGCAGAGCTACCTGGTCGACGGCGTGAAGATAGTAAGCAGTTCAGAAATTGCCGCGCTTATTAAAGCGACAGACACGACAATGATCTTCTGATGGAGGAAGCATATGCTGATGATCGTCAAGAACGGTATTGATACGCCGGAAGGCAAGAGGGGAGTCCGACTCGCCCGCGACATGGCCGCCGATCTCGTGCTGATACAAAACGGCATATATTTTGTCCGTGACGGAG
>JBGOVD010000121.1:0-6433 GCA_041477935.1 Dissulfurispiraceae bacterium
CGAAGAGTGCGACCTCGGCATCAGCGCAACCTGCCGTGGTGAGCTTTCGATGGCCCGCAAATGCAAGTTCTCACGGTTATATGGGTATCCTGTAGCGACTGCAAATAACACCGGCCACATCGGGGACAATGCTTCCCCTGCCGTCGGAGACAACGCCATTTTGGGGGGCATCCCTACGGAACGGGACATTTCGGACATGCCCCCCCATTGCCTGAAAAACTGCAACATCATTGCCGACGGCCCTCTCTCTATCGGTGAACATTCAGTTATTCATGGGCACATTAAGTCCCATGGAAAGGTTGTTACAGGAGCGGCCGTCATTATTATGGGAAATCTCTTTGCCGAAGGAGACATCGAAATAGGTCCGGGCAGCCGCGTGCTCGGCTCGGTATTTTCGCAGGGCTGTATTACCATCAGGCATGGGGTTACGATCGGATCCGGAAACCGGATCAAATCGATCGTAGGCAAAAAGGGTATTCTTTTTGAAGGCGGAGTGCGGGTCTACGGGTATATCGTGACGGATGGAAAAGGGATAGTGGTATGAAAAAAGTCCTGATTATGATAGTGGTTGTGATAATTGCTGTATTGCTTGTTTTTTACTCGTTACCGAAGATACAGCAGAGTCGGTCTTTGTCCGGGGGAAAGGCGATCAAGGTGCTTCTTGTCTATAATCCGGAATATACAAGAGGCAAGTCCTCCGTGCTCTCGGCCTACGAGAGTGTTTTGCAGGAGGAGGGTGTCCCCTTCGAGAGTATCGATGTATTTCAACTGGGCATACTAAACGTCGACGACTTTGTAAAAAGGGCTCCGGTGATGATCCTGCCGGACAGCATACTTATGCATGTTCCCGCGCAGTTCGGCGAATGGACGAAAGAGTATCTTTCGAAGGGCGGAAATGTAGCGGTCATTTACGATGCCGGGACCAGGCGCCAGAAAGGACATTACCTCAAGCGGGCGGCCTTCGCTGATATACTGCATCTCAACTATATAACCTTCGAGACAGGCGGCGCCGGGTCTTTTGATCATGCCCACATCAAATTCACCTCAAAAGAAACCCGTGACTTCTTCCAGTTCCCATCGGGCAAGACCATAGACGGGCTCACAATAAGCGGATACCACTACGGGGCGCTCCAATACCCTATCGCCCGTAACGACCCTGATCGTGACCTCCCGACTAAAGACATTTATGCATATGGGGTTACGGCGAAGAAAGAGAAATTTCCGGCCATAGTCATTACCGATTTTTCTGGAGGCAAGGTGCTCTATGTCAATCTTCCTCTCGGGGCACTAAAAGCAAACTCAGACGACTTACCGCTCAGAGCTGTTTTGAGGACATACCTCTTCGATGTCGTCGGGGTCCCTCATATCATGAATTCCGAAGCCGGAAAAGGCGGCATCATCATCGACTGGCATGTCGATTCTTCTGTAGAGCATAAAACACTGCCCATGATGCAGAAAATGGGGCTCCTCCGAAAGGACATCGCAGCCTCTTTTGACATCACAGCAGGAGATTTTCGGGACAATCCGGGCGATGGGCTGGGGTTTGACGCCTGCGGGACGGGAGAAAGCCTGGTAGAGCTTATGAAATCATATGGCACCATAGGCTCTCACGGCGGCTGGGCGCACAACTGGTTCGCAAAAAACGTCGAGGATGGGTCCTTCAAGGAAAAAGAAATACGCGAGTATATCGTAAAAAATAATCAGTGCCTCGAAAAGGTGGCGGGCTACAAAATCACCGAATATGCAGGGCCTGACGGCGTTCATACACAGCCGGAAACAACCCGTATACTTGAAGACCTGGGATTCGTAGCCTATTATTATGCCGGCGATACAGGCAGCGGCCCGAACCGCACCTTTTATCAGGGCAGGATGGTCAGCGACAAGGTCATCGCCTTCCCGGTCATGCCCTTCGGCCGGGACGCTTCGCTTTATGAGATGTCGACGCTGGCTAAGAAGAACGATAGCGAGGTCAGGGAATGGCTTTTCGATATACTCTCGTATTCAGCACGCAACCGGACTGTCAGGCTCTTCTATTCGCATCCATACAATATCGCACATTATCCTCAGGCGATGAAGGCCTTTATGGACAAGGTCGAAAATATGCAAAAGAACCGGGAGATCTCAGTCCGCTCAATGAGCGATTTTGCGCGCTTCTTTTTGCGTCTCCTGAAAACTGCATATGACTTCAGCGAGGCCGATAACGGTTTGATTGTATCACTCACAAATCCTGAAGGACTGGCAGGGATCACAGTAGCAGTGCCGAAAGCTCATTACAGTCCGCCTTCAGAAAAAGGATATGTGCTCACAGAAGACGGGAGATATTTTTATGTTACTATTACAGGCAATGAAACTAAAAACTCTTTTTTGTGCGCTCGCCGCTAGCTCATTGATCTTCGTATTAAGCTTCGGTGCGGCTGAAGCGGCTGACAGCCCTGCTCTCGCTATCATGAAGCTTTATTGGAACGATATCGAGGATCACGCTGTCATTAATCCCTATACGGTTTCGATTCTTGCGATGAATGAAATCGAAGAGGGGCGGAACATCGGCATGGTGAAACAATTCATTGTATGGTACCTCGACTCTCTCAATGAAGGGGACAAAGACGGGCTGTCCGGAACTATATACGATTTCAGGGTCTCCAAAGACGGTAGTCTCGAACCGACCGGTGACTACGACTCGGTTGACGGTTATGCAGGGGCTTTCCTTCACCTGTTACGTATGTATTACGATAAAACAGGTGACAAGGCCCTCTTGACGGCAAATTGGACCAAGATCGAAAATATCGCATACTTGATTTCATATTTGCAGGATACCGACGGTCTTACGCGCGTTACAGCCAAACAACATGTCAAGTACCTGATGGACAATTCGGAGTCTTACGCCGGAGCCTCGGCTTTTA
Organism: Dissulfurispiraceae bacterium; assembly: GCA_041477935.1. Classification (GTDB taxonomy): domain Bacteria; phylum Nitrospirota; class Thermodesulfovibrionia; order Thermodesulfovibrionales; family Dissulfurispiraceae; genus Fen-1308. The sequence goes on from JBGOVD010000121.1 coordinate 2,901, forward strand.
TCTCGCTGATCGAGGCAGTCGGAAAAGGCGACAAGAAGTACTATGAAGACGTTCGCGCCGCCGTCCGGAACGGTGTGCAGGAAATAATGTATGATGCCAAGCGCGGTAATTACATCTGGGCACTTAACGGCCGGGAGCGGTTCATTTCAGACCTGAAAGTCTTTTATCCCGATGCTTATGCGAACATTCTTCTTTTTGCATACGACCTTTCTATCTTTGACGGGTTTCCCGAGAGGAAGGCTGCGGTATGGAATAAACTCATTTCGCTCCATAGCGACCGCCTGAAGGACGCTCCCATTGAACAGCGAATTCTTTTCCGCATGGCGACCCGTCGCATGGATGTGAAGAGGTAACATATGACGTCTACTTCATACGTTTTCTTCCCAAAGTGGCAAAAATTACTCCCGAGCCTTGTTGCGCTGCTCGCTGCATTCTGCATATTAAGCACGGCAGAGGCCGGGGATACTAGGGCTTCGGACGCATTGATACGCGCGATGGATGCGGCAAGGGTTTCCGGCGCTATCGAGACTGAGCAACAGGCCACCGAGGCGGCAGTGATCGAACAGCCTGCGGAAACTGAGAAAAAAAGCCTCGAGCAGGCTATGCAGTCCGCAGAACGCTCCGGGGCTGTCGAGATCGAACAGCCTGCCGGCAGAACATTGCCGACGCCGCAATTGCAACTCACGGAACGAAAAAACCGCCTGGATCTCTCTTCAACATATGAATATCTGCATCCCCACGGTGACTTCGGAGACTGGAAAAACACAACTGCGACACTTTACCGCAAGGAAAAGCCTGATCTAACATGGTTTGTACAGCTCGGAGCCCATTCCCGCAAAGAAGGTGAAGGCATGCTGGCAGCAGCCGGGGCATACAAGGACTGGACCCGGTCATTATTCACCTATACCGCATTGTCGGCAGGGACGAATTCGGCATATCTCCCACAATTCAGGGCCGACCATGATTTCAATTTAAGGATAGGCCCCGAGAAGAATTTCGTATGGGTCATCGGCGGCACCTATATCCAGTATTTCAATGTACACAGGGATTACATATTGTCTACAGGACTGAGCGCCTATCTCGGCAAGTGGGTGGCGGAGTACCGTGTTTTCAGAAATATAAGCGATCCGGGTTCGAAAGTATCTTATTCACAACTGTTCGGACTTTCATACGGGCAGGATGGCCGGCAATGGACGAGCGGAAAATTTTCATTCGGCAGGCAGGCATACTTGTCGACGGCCGTTGAGACGCCGGAATCGGTCAACAACAACTCCTTGCTGGCGACGCTGGGCCACCGCCGGTGGCTGGGAAAGGATTACGGGGTGTTCGGAGAAATCGGCTGGTTCAAGCTCTCGCATTCTTACCAGAAGTACGGACTAACGATCGGGGTGTTCAAGGAGTTTTAGGCGGCTATCTCCAGCCGGAATCGTACTTTCTTTTTATCTTAAACCTTTTTTTCCAACGGAAGATGGTGCCATAACTGACTCCTATCTCCCTGGATGCTGAGGAGAAGTTGCCGCCATTTGCCATATGTTCCCGAAGAGCTTTTACTTTTTCCGGAGCGATCAGGATCCCCGTTTTACCCTTTACAATCTTGATCTTGTTCTCTTTTGCAATAGACCGAATAGAGGCAACATCAATACCCAGGTTTTGGGAGATAGAAGTCGCCGACAAACCCTTTTCAGCCAGCTGCCTGATCTTACCGGCCTTCTTTTGACGTTCCTTAACAATCGGAGATGCTATACCGGTGTTACACCGAATCCTTCTTACATATTCCCTGGAGCAGTCAACCATGCCGGCAATAATGGAGTCTTTATATTTCGGCAAAAGCTTAATGATACGCGACACCAGTGGTGAATGAGATCTCTTGGCCATGAGCTATTTTAGCAGATAGTGGGATGTCAGTGAAATACAAGAGTTTGTCTTTCTCAGGAAGCCGCTTATTCATTTCCAGTATTTATGGATAGAATTAAGTATAGTAATTTTGCGGGAAGAATCACCGCAGGTTTCTGAAAATGTAAGCTTAAAATGGAGGATTTTATGAAAAAAGCCGTAATTCTTGTATTGATCTCACTTGTTGTTTCAGCTGTTGTTTGTTTCGGCAATACCGCGTACGCATCCGATAAACCAAAATTTACCAAGCATTTCGACGAAAGCCTTTTTAATATTACAGACAAGGGCCTCTTCAGCGTGGAGATACTTCCGGATGACAAGGAATACCCCAAGCTGGGTAAGGATGTTATCGGCCTGGTGATACATGACGAATACGACAAGGACGTGGAAGGAGCAAACATCAAGATTACAGCGATTCCTGAAGGTCGGGCCGGGGCTGATGCGCCGGTCATAAAGGACAAGGGAGACGGGCTTTATACGATTTCGACCATCGACCTGAAGAAAGGCGGCAAATGGGAACTCCGGATAGCCGTCAGAAAGGCAAAATTGGAAGACAGCGCGTCTTTCATCTTTCCCGATGTCTTGAACACGCCCCTGCACAAAGGAAAATACTCGGCAGACTGATCATTACATAAATTTCACGAGTTCCCGCATTAACCGTATCGCTGCAAAATAGGGATGGGAGAGATGCCGTCCCTATTTTGTATTTTAGGGAAATTAAAGACCGAGGAATTTTATCAGCTTCCCGAAAAACTCCCTGATGATTTCGGCAAATTGTCTGCTAATGTTGACCTTGAGGTATAGGTCTCCTGAGTCTCCACCATTCTTCCCGACCGCACCAAGGGTCTTAAGTTTGATTTTTTGACCGTCTCTGATTCCCTGCGGGACCGTGATAAGCAGGTTTCTGGGATTATCCTGTTTTGTGTAGAGATAGCTGAGCTTGCCGCCTGCAGAAGCTTCTTCAGGGGTAATTCTGATAACGTCATACAAATCTCTTCCTCTTTCCGGCAGTTCGATCCCCAACCTTTTTGCCAAATATTTTTGAAATAAGGTCAATATCTTAAGTCCGATGCTTGAAGTCATACGCTGCCCTATGCCTGCCGCCTGACGCGTCTGATCAGGGGGCAGCTTCAGACCTTCCTGATAGGCGTTTCTCATCGGCCTGTAGAAGAAAAATCCTCTTCCGGTTCCGCTAGGCGCCTTGAATTCGTATGTCCTGTAATTCGGCCCGTAAAAACCGTTTCGGCTGAATATATCCTGTGGGCTGCTGAAACCGAATATCTTGCTGAACTCTTCGAATATCTGGCTTATATCGGAATCCCGAAAGATATCCTGATCGGTATAATGCTGTCTGAACTGGTCCCTTGCAGAGGAACCGTACTGCTGTCTCAGCGAATCGTATTCATTCTTCTTTACGGGGTTTGAAAGGACGGCATAGGCTTCGTTGATTGTCTTCATCATCTCTTCGCTGCCGGCGTTTCTGTCCGGATGATAACGGAAGGCGAGGTTACGATAAGCCTTTTTTATCTCATCAGCGCCGGCGGTCTCCCCCACTTCCAACACCTTGTAATAATCCCTTTGTTCCATCCTGTTAGTATAGCGCAGACAAGGTCATTTAATGTGCCTGCTATGATGCCTCC
>JBGOVD010000082.1:0-7542 GCA_041477935.1 Dissulfurispiraceae bacterium
CCTTGTATCTGCCGATGTAGTCGTCTCCGAGTCGATAATACTGCACGGCTGCAATGAAATCGGCAGTCTTCCTGCTGGTCTCTAACCGGCGCGGAAAGCTGCCGATGAGATAGTCCTTAGCATCCCGAAACTCCTGATCCGAAATGGATTCCGCCTTCATCAGGCGTATCTGCTTGAGCATCTCTTCGATAACGCGGCCTGCGGATTCATTCTTGGTCTGGACGTCTATCTCGAATCGCCCCGGAAATTTGGTCGCTGCGAAAAAGCTGTTGATGGAGTAAGTTAACCCCATCTCATCGCGGATAACCTTCATGAGTCTGGATGAAAAGCCGCCTCCGCCAAATATGTAGTTCATTACCTGGACTGCGTAGTAATCCGGATTATCCCGCGCTATGCCCACATACCCGAAGAGAATGCTCGCCTGAGCCACATCCCTGTTGATCACCTCGACACGAGACCCCTTCAGCGCAGGGGGGAGCTTCAGATCAACCTTCGATCCACTAGCCTCTCCTGTTGTCTTCCATGAAGCGAAAGAGCGGTTTAGCAGCTTGTCGAGTTCCTCCCGGCTTATATCTCCCACGACCGTTAGGATGGCGTTTTCAGGGCGGTAGAAGGAGCCATAGAAATTAAGGACATCAGCGCTTTCGATGCTGCCGATGCTCTGCAAGTTCCCTTCAACGAGCCTTCCATACGGGGAATCGCCGAAGATATCCTTGGCGAACTCCTTGCTCGCAACAAAAGACGGCTCTTCTTCCTTCTGTTTCAAAAAGCCTTTCAGTAGCTCTTTTTTTCTGGCGAGTTCGTCGGCCGGGAAAGACGGATGCAGAACAATGTCGGAAAAGAGGTCGAAGCCCTTATCTACGTCCTTCTTCAGGACGGAAAGAGAGACTGCAGTGAAGTCATGGTTGACAGCGGTATCCAGGGATGCCCCTATGAAATCGATCTCACGGCTGATATCGGTGGCCTTCCTCGTTGCTGTGCCTTCGGAAAGCAGCTTGGCTGTGATATAGGCGGTGCCGGCCTTATCGGCGTTCTCCTGAAGCGGTGAGGCCTTGATAAGAAGGGTCGCCATGACGATCGGCAGTTCATGTTTTTCGACATAAAGCACAGTCAGGCCATTTGGGAGTTGCTCCTTTTTTATATCGAGCGCAGACGAAAGAGATGGGATGCAGCATGCTGCGCACATCGCGAGCAGGCCCAGAGCAAATACCGCTATGCGTTTATTCACTGCGTCCCTCCCGCTTTTTAGGTATCAGATATCCAGTGGTCCTGTTCTCTTTTGTCAGATAGCGACGGGCAGCATCCTGCACATCTGCAGCAGTCACCTTCCTGATACCGTCAAGATATCGCTCTTTGAGCTTCCAGTCGCCGAGTATCTGGAACATCCCGGTATACAGGGCCTCCGAATAACTCGAGTCCCGAGCAAATTCGAAGCTTGCCTCGACCTGGTTTTTCGCCTTCTGCACTTCCTCGGCCGAAGGCGGCGCGTTCTTTATCTTTTCGATCTCGGCATCGAGGGCATTTTCGACATCCTTTATCTCCTTCCCCGGAGCAACGAGGGCGCTGAATATAAAGACAAAAGGATCGCGGTTCAGGTCCGTATAATCGGCCGATGCCTCGATAGCAAGCCGCTTTTCATAAACCAGGCTCAGATAAAGCCGCGAACTTTTCCCTCCCGAAAGAATCGATGACAGCACATCCAGGGCAAAGCTGTCCTTATCGGGAAAGCTCGGCACGTGGTATTCCGCGAGGAAATAGGGCAGCTCGGCGGATTCACTCTCGAGATAGACGATCTTTTCCCCCTGCGGCACCGGTTCGACAGTATTGATGCGCTTCAGTTTATCACCGGCAGGCGGAATCGGTCCGAATTCCTTTTTTATGAGCGGCATGAGCTTGTCGGGATAGACATCGCCCGACAGGATGATAAAGGCATTGTCCGGAGAGTAATAGGTACCGTAATAAGCGGCAAGATCGTCGCGGGTGATAGCGGCTATCTCGGCCATCCAGCCGATAACGGGCTTGCGGTATGCCTGCACTTTCAGCGATGCCGCAAGGGTCTCCTCGTAAAGCAGGTTCTGCGGATCGTCGTCGGTCCTCATCCGCCGCTCCTCCATTACCACACGCCGCTCGGAATCCAGGTCGTTGAGCGTGAGGTTCTTCATCCTGTCGGCCTCGAATTCGATGGGAAGGCTTATAGAACCGGAGGGGAGCGTCTCGAAGTACATCGTATAATCCCTTGTGGTAAAAGCGTTATCCATGCCCCCTTTTCGCTGGACCATGTTCGACAGCACCTTGGAACCGTACTTCGGGGTGCCCTTGAACATCATGTGTTCAAGAAGATGGCTCATGCCCGATTTTCCGGCAGGCTCATCGATTGCACCGACTTTGTACCATATCTGGAACGTGGCGAGGGGAATCTTGTGGTCTTCGATAAAAAGTATTTTCAGGCCGTTGTCCAGCGCAAACTCCTGCACTGAAGCGAAAGTGCAAGCAGGCTGAATAAAAGCCAGTATGAGCAGAAAAGATAAGGACCTCAGGAATCTCATGAGCATCTGCGATTACTCCTCTCTCCAAACCTCTATGGCGATGTCGGGACAGGAAACGGCACATATGGCGCACCCGGTGCATTGCCCGGCATCGCTGAAGATGGCGGGGTAGTAACCGCTGCCGTTGTACTTGTCGTCCTGGAAGATGCAGCCCTTCGGGCACGCGCTGATGCAATATCCGCAGCCTTTGCAGACCTCCCGGTCGATCACAATCTTACCCAAAATCTTCTTTTTAATAGTCGTCTCTTTCATATCTTTCATTTCCGGCATATCTTGAAATTGTGCCTGTCATTTTCCTTCTTTGTCAATCTCGAGCATCTCTTCCGCATGCTTGAGCGAGCGGTCCGTGACCCTGCCTCCCAGCATTCTGGCTAGCTCTTCCCGTCTTTTTTCTCCATCGAGCATTTCAACCGTCACGCTGACCTCTTTGTCCGAGAGCGTTTTGTCGACCTTGATATGATGACCGGCACGGGCCGCTATTTGCGGCAGGTGAGTGATACAGAGTATCTGGTAGTTGGCGGAAAGTGCATGCAGCCTGCTGCCAACATGCTGGGCTGTGACCCCTCCGATACCGGCATCAACCTCGTCGAAAATCAGGGTGCGCGTCGCTGAAGCGGCATGCATTCCGCCTTCCTTTCTTTTGATACCGTCCTGCCGTCCGATTTCGAGGCACTTCAGGCCGAGCATTATTCGTGACAGCTCTCCGCCCGATGCCACTTTGACAAGCGGTCTCGGCGGCTCGCCTGGATTGGCAGAAAAGAGAAACTCGACGTCGTCGATTCCGGCCGGTCCAGCCTCCGCCTTCTGTTTGATGTCGACCTTGAATTCAGCCTTCTGAAAACCGAGTTCTCTTAATTCCTGGAGAATGAGCCTTGCCATCTGCTTTGCTGCGACCCCTCTCTTGCCCGACAACTGTTTCGCCATCACTAACAGCTGCACCTCGCCTGCAGCGAGTTCCCGTTCAATCTCGTCCCTCTGCTCTTCAGAGTGTTCAAGCCCTTGCAATTCCTCCTGTGCCTTGTGGAGATATTGCATGATGCCTTCGGTCCCATCGCCATATTTCTTTTCGAGCTTCCTGATCATGTCGAGGCGGTCTTCGACTTCGGTAAGCCGGGCCGGATCGATGTCGTAGGTTTCCTTTAGATTCCGCACCGAGAGAGATGCATCCTCTACAAGCGGGACCGCCGATTCGAGGATCGCCATACCTTCCTCTGCCTTGCGGTCAATCCGCGACATCTCCCTGACAAGGGCTGCGGCCTTCGATATATTTTCGAGTATGGACCCTTCGGAGCCATAGAGCAGATCATAGGCAGCCTCGGCCGACTCCCTGAGCTTGCTGGCATTCAGGAGGACGGCACGCTCTTCTTCGAGCACCCGCTTCTCGTCATCCTGAAGGGAAGCGGCTTCGATCTCGTTTATCTGGAACCTTAGAAACCCGGTCCTCTGCTCCCTCTCGCGGACTTTTTCCTTGATCTGAAAAACGCGGTCACGCAGGGTGACGATATCGTTATAGAAAGAATGCAATACCGCGGTTTCTTCGAAAAGGCCTCCGAAGCCATCTACAAAAGAAAGATGGCTCTCCTTCTTCAGAAGGTCCTGATGTTCGTGCTGACCATGTATGTCGACAAGCTCCTTGCCGATTGCCGAGATAGTCTGGAGGCTGACGGGAGAGTCGTTCACATAAGCCCGTCCCTTGCCTTTGCCGAGGAGTCTGCGCAATATGATCCCGTCGCTGCTGTCTATACCGAGATCGTTGACGATGGGGAGGTCGGCGGTTTCAAAGCGTGCCTCGATGCGGGCTTCGCTGCTTCCTGTCCTGATGAAGTCCTGAGATGCCTTGTCACCAAGGAGTACGCCCAGGGCATCGACGATAATCGACTTGCCGGCGCCGGTCTCCCCGGTGAGGACGTTCAGCCCCGGCTGGAAGACGATCGTCAGATCGTCGATTATGGTAAAGTCCTTGATCCTCAGTTCTCGCAGCATTCCGCTGACTTTACAGCAATCCCGTAAAATCCTCTTCCTTCACCGGGCCTAAAACTGTGAGACTCATGGGGCCGCCGTTGATGAGCCTTCCGGCGAGTTCCCTGGCACGGTCGAGGGTCACGGCCTCTATCTCCTTCATGATTTCGAGCTGCGTGAAGTGCTTTTTATAGTATATTTCCTGCCGGGCATTGCTCTGCATCTTACTGCTGGTAGATTCAAGTGCAAGCACAAGGTTACCTTTCAGTTGGTCTTTTGCCCTTCTGAGTTCAATTTCAGTGAGAGACTGAGAGAGGTTCTTCATCTCCCTGACTATCATTTCAGCAACGGTGGCGGCCTTCTTTTTGCCGGTCCCGGCATAGACAGCCCAGTAGCCCGCGTCGAGATAGGATGACAGGAAGGAGTAGATACTGTATGCATAGCCCTTCTTTTCCCTGATCTCCTGGAAAAGTCTTGAACTGACGCTGGCGCCCAGGATGGTATTCAGCAGCGACAGCGCATAGCGTTCTTCGCTGGCATAAGATATCCCCTGGACACCTATGCAGAGATGGGCCTCGGACAGGTCTTTGGTATGGATGTCGATCCTTTTACCGAAAGATGGCGTCGTAAAGAACTCCGGCTCGGACCCTCGTCTGAGGCTTCCGAGGTGATGGTTAAGTCTTTCAAGCACTGCATCCGCCTCGAAATTCCCGGCGCATGAGATTACCGTATCCGCAGTGCCATAATATTTCCTCACATGACTCGTCAGGTCGTCCCGCTTGAACGCTTTAACGGTATCCCTGCGGCCGAGCACCGGCTGGCCGAGTCCCGATTCACCATAGACGGTCTTGCTGAACAGGTCATGTATATAATCATCGGGCGTGTCTTCGACGAGTTTTATCTCTTCCTTGATCACACCCTTTTCCTTTTCGAGTTCAGCCTCATCAAAGGTCGAATGGAGAAAGACGTCGGTAAGAAGTTCGACTCCCCGGTCGATGTACTCGTCGAGGATCTTCACGTAGAAGGCAGTATTTTCGCGCGAAGTGAAGGCATTCAGATCACCACCCAGACTGTCTATGTCGATGGCGATGTCATGGGCGGTCCGCTTCTTTGTCCCCTTGAAGAACATGTGCTCCAGGAAATGCGAGACACCGTTTTTATCGGAGGGCTCGTTGCGTGAGCCTACCTTTACCCAAATACCGAGAATAAAGGAGCGTGAGCTTTTCACCTGCTCCATTACAACCGGTATGCCGTTGTCCAGATATCGTTTAGTAAACATATATTATTGGAAGGTCGGTAATGTGGGTTATGTAGCTAAGAACCGGGCATCCCGAAAGAGATGCCCGGTTACCGTTAGTTAGTCGGTTTCGCCTTGACGCTGCTGGTCCTTCATGGCTTCCTTGCGGCTCAGCCTGATCCTGCCCTGGTTGTCAACCTCGATGACCTTAACATAGATCTCGTCTCCCATGTTGATCTCATCGGTGACCTTGGCGATCCTCTTGTCCGAGATTTGGGATATGTGCAGAAGGCCGTCCGTGCCGGGCAGTATCTCCACAAAAGCCCCGAAATCGGCAATCCTGACGACCTTGCCCTTGTAGATCTTGTTCAGCTCCGCTTCGGCAACGATGCCGTTGATTATCGCAATCGCCTTTTTGGCGGACTCCTCGTCGCTTGAGGCAATATTGATCGTACCGCTGTCATCTATGTCGATCTTGGCGCCGGTCTGCTCGACAATGCCGCGGATTACCTTTCCACCGCTGCCGATGACCTCCCTGATCTTCTCGGGCCTGATCTGCATGGTGTAGATCCTTGGAGCATGTGGCGAGAGATTGTCCCTGACCCCAGGCATGGCATCGGCCATCTTCCCGAGGATGTGGAGCCTTCCGTTTTTGGCCTGATCGAGCGCCTTTTCGAGGATCTCGCGGCTGACGCCGCCGATCTTCAGGTCCATCTGGAAAGCGGTAATGCCTTTCGTTGTCCCTGCGACTTTGAAGTCCATGTCGCCCAGATGATCTTCAAGGCCCAGTATGTCGGTAAGCACTACAACCTTATCTCCTTCCTTGATGAGACCCATTGCGATACCGGCGACGGGAGCGCTGATCGGAACACCTGCATCCATGAGGGAAAGCGTCGCGCCGCACACTGTAGCCATTGAGGACGAGCCGTTAGATTCCAGGATATCCGACACAATCCTGATGGTATATGGGAACACTTCTTTCGAAGGAAGTATATACTTGATAGCGCGCTCGGCGAGGGCACCGTGGCCTATCTCGCGCCTGCCGGGACCACGCATCGGCTTTACCTCCCCGACGCTGAACGGCGGGAAGTTATAGTGCAGCATGAATGTTTTAAATGTTTCCCCATCAAGAGAGTCTATTCTCTGTTCGTCGTCGGACGTGCCGAGGGTCGTGGCAACGAGTGCCTGCGTCTCGCCCCTGATAAAGAGCGCTGAACCGTGGACCCTCGGGAGCAGTCCCATATGACAGGTGATCTGCCTGATCTCGTCGGGTTTCCTGTTGTCTGCTCTTTTGGCTTCGTTAAGGATCGTATTCCTTACTATTTCATTTTCGTAGTCATCGAATGCATTGGCGATGTCCCTCGTAAGGTCCTTGTTGGCACTGCCTGCAAAGCGTTCTGCATTCTCCGGGGTATTCAGCAGTTTTATCGTTTCAGCGAGGATAACATCGAGGACCTTCTGCCGCTCGTGTTTCCCTGGGATATGAATAGCCTCATGAATCGTGCTTGATACCTGTGCCCTGACCGCTGCCGCCAACTCAGGCTTCTCCTCAACGGGAGCGACAGCCCTCTTTTCCTTGCCGACCTTGCTTCTCAGTTCATTTTGGGCCGCTACGATCCGCTTGATTTCCTGGTGGGCAAAGTCAATCGCCTCGATAAGAGCCGCTTCCGAGACCTCCGCTCCTCCGCCTTCTACCATGATCACAGCATCTTCAGTGCCTGCGACAACCAGGTTGAGGTCGAGATTCTCGAGCTCCGTCGCGTCAGGGTAGACTATAAGTTTTCCGTCAAGCCTTCCCAC
>JBGOVD010000291.1:0-3742 GCA_041477935.1 Dissulfurispiraceae bacterium
ATATTGGCGAGATGCGAAACCAGCTGCAGGGACTCTATGAAATTCCGCCCTGCCTGGGCGCCTCCCTTGATGCCGAAGCCGATAATGGCTCCTGCGCCTTTTTTCAGATATTTCGCTGCTCGCACTTTTTCCGGGCTCGAATCGAGCCCGGGGTAGTTCACCCAGCTGACCTTCGGATTTTTTTCGAGATATTGCGCAACAGCCAGCGCATTCTCGCAATGCCGCGGCATCCTCAGATGAAGCGTTTCGAGTCCTTGCAGGAACAGGAAGGAATTGAACGGGGAGAGGGCCGCACCGAGGTCTCGCAGAAGTGTCACCCTGGCTTTGATGATATAGGCGATGTTCCCGATAGGTTTCAGGGCCTCGATAAAATCTATGCCGTGATAACTGGCATCAGGTCCTGCGATCAGCGGAAACTTCCCGTTGGTCCAGTCGAATTTACCCGAATCCACGATCAGCCCGCCGATAGAGGTGCCGTGGCCTCCAATGAATTTGGTAGCGGAATAGACAACGATGTCGGCTCCGAAATCGATCGGTCTGAGCAGATAAGGCGCCACGGTATTGTCGACTATGAGAGGTAACCCATGTTTATGCGCGAGGGCCGAGAGCCCTTCCAGGTCCGCAACATCGAGTTTTGGATTGCCGATGGATTCCGTGTAGATACACTTTGTCTTCGGCGTGATGGCCATTTCGAAGGCAGCGAGATCGTTCGATTTTACGACATTGACCTTGATGCCGAGGCGCGGAAACGTATAATGAAACAGGTTATAAGTACCGCCATAAAGATTGTCCGCCGACACTATCTCATCGCCTGCCTGCGCTATGTTAAGCAAAGCAATGGTTATAGCCGACTGCCCGCTTGCAACGGCGAGTGCACCGACACCCCCGTCGAGAAGGGCCATCCTCTTTTCGAGGACATCAGTTGTAGGATTCATGAGGCGAGTGTAAATATTGCCGAATTCCTTCAGTCCGAAAAGATTGGCCGCATGCTCTGTGCTCTTGAACTGATATGAGGTGGTTTGGTAAATGGGCACGGCCCGAGATCCCGTCGCGGGGTCCGGCTCCTGCCCGCCGTGAAGCGCCAGTGATTCGATCTTGAGTTTGCTGTCTATCTTGCTCATTTTTCCTCCTTCTTGAAACTGTTGTTTTTATATTAAAGAGAATGACGGTTATTTCAAATTCACTATCCTGCGCTTCACATATGATCTACGGGCAAATGAAAGCTCTGTTTATCCGTGCTCAGTACGATTGTCGATTCGATCTTGTTTATCCCCGGAAATGCCAAAAGTGAATCTATGACAAAATCGCGATAAGAAGCTATATCGTGCGAGACGATCTTCAACAGGTAGTCCCAGTTTCCAGTAATGTTATAGCATTCCAGGATCTGGGGCGTTTCCCTGACCTTTGCCAGAAAGGCGTTCCCGGTCTTTCGGTTGTGAGGCGATAAATTTACGAAGGTAAAGGCGACAATTTCGAGCCCGATTGTTTTAGCGTCGATGACGGCCGCGTACTGTTTTATGACGCTCAAATCTTCGAGCCGCTTGGTCCTGCCGAGGCAGGCCGAAGGCGACAACCCGATCTTTTTCGATAAGTCGATATTGGAAATCGACGCATTACTTTGAAGGATATCGATTATCTCCTTGTCGTAATTATCAAACTCCAGTGACATAGTGCACTCCTTTTAGTGTTGGAATGAGAATAAAATGCTAATATAAGTAAATAATACAAAATAAAATACAATAATGTCAAGTAAAAGAAGCACAATAAGTTTATTTGGCCGCGATATGGTCAATAATATGCGCAGCAAGGGATGCCTCCCGCGTTGCCGGATGAAAATGGACTGCGGCCAAGGCTTTAAGGGCAGGGCTCTAAAATTTCACCTTGACAACCAAAGGCAGCCGGCAATATAATGTGCATATGCACAAAATGAAAAGTGGAGGTCTGATATGAAGGTATGTTTTCCCACCCAGAATAATGAGGGCATCGAGAGCACGGTATTCAACCATTTCGGGTCGGCTCCGTCGTTTGTCGTAGTGAATGTTGCGACAAAAGAGGTTACTGCGATCAACAACAAAGACCTGCAACATTCGCATGGCGCCTGCAATCCGCTAAAAGCGCTCAGCGGCGAGAGCGTAGACGCTATTGTTGTAGGGGGTATCGGCGCCGGGGCGTTAAACAAGCTCAATCAGTTGGGAATTGCGGTTTATAAGTCCATGGCGCCTACGATTGGCGAGAATATCGCGCTGTTCGAAAAGAATTCTCTTCCGGTTCTGACCATGCAGCAATGCTGCAGCGGGCACAGCGAAGGCGGCGAATGCGCCCACTAAGCATTCCTTTTGAGTTAGAATAGAGGCATGTCGCCTCGTCATAAAAAGCCGAGAATGTGCGGGTGCCCCTTCGGGAAACTGAAGGGGCGCATTTTCAAGCCGTCGGGTGTCCCGATGAGTCAGCTGGAACATATCACAATCTACAGGGACGAACTCGAAGCACTCAGTCTCTGCGACTTTGAGGACATGACCCAGGAAGAAGCCGGAAATAAAATGGGTATTTCACGAGGCACCGTACACCGCCTTTTGATGAGCGGCAGGAAGAAACTCGTCGAAGCCGTTGTCTCATCGAAAGCCCTCATCTTTGAACCTGAAACAAATGTGAAGAACTGATCAGAGATTATCCGGATAAAGCATCGCCTGCTTCGAGGTATCGCAATAGAGCCTTCGGTTCATCCTCCCAATTGAGAAGTAACTGTGCAACTGCAAGGTTTTCAACTATTATGTTGAGATAATCGGTAATTGGGATTATAATATTTGCATCGAACTGCTGAAAGAGGTAATGAAGAATGGGCTCGCTCGAAAATCATCTGCAGAAATTCCTGTCGAAGGAAGAACGGTCATGGCCCAGGTTAAAGTGCAACTATGTTACCGAATGCTCCGATGTGCATGGAAATCGATGGGCATGTAATATGGTTGATATCAGCTTCCGGGGTCTGGGTGTCGCTTTGAGCGCGGCGCTTCGCAAAGGAGATACCTTGAGTATTGCCGATCCGAGCACAAAAGCCATTGTAGTATGGGTCGAGGACGGCAGGGCCGGTCTCCGGGTCTGCAACTAATGATAGTTTCCCAGCAGTCGCAGTCCTGTCTTGAAAAAATCCTTTCCATAGGGTACGCAATATTGGACGGTCCCTGACATTGGCGGTATCTTCAGATCTATGACGGACCCCCGAATGAACTTATGCTTTGATATTATGCTGATGCCTCCGCTGGAAATATCGCCTATCAGACCTTTGTAAATATTAGCACCGACAACAAACTTGATTTTTCTGCATATAGGCGATCGCCCGCATTCTCTTTTTTCGTCGGAATGATGAGTCTGGTTTTCCATGGTCTCGACCGCCCTTCAGGATACTCATCAAATTGTACCAATAAACAGTGGCAATTTCAAATCAGTTGTTACTCTTCCAACCCGTATTTCTTAAGCTTTCGCCAGAGCGAAACGCGGTCGATGCCGAGGGTTTGGGCGGCGATGGTCTTGTTGCCTCCGACCTCTGTCAGCACCCAATTAATATAATCCTTCTCCTGGTCTTCCAGTGAGGGTATCTTGCCTTCCTTCTTCCGGAATATCTTTATGTTAAGTTCCTTCAGGTCATCGGGAAGATTGGCTATCTCGATAGCCGTTCCATTTGAGAGGGCTACGCCACGTTCTATGATGTTTTCGAGTTCACGCACATTGCCCGGGAATTCGTAAT
>JBGOVD010000080.1:0-7677 GCA_041477935.1 Dissulfurispiraceae bacterium
CGAGAGAGTACCGAACATCTCTGCCGCCACACCCGAATGGGTCCTCATACCGACACCCACGATCGAGATCTTCGCAAGGTCGTCCCTGACATCGACACCTTTGGCTCCAAGGTCGCCGACCAGTTTCTGCGTAATTTCCAATGCCCTTTTGCTGTCGGTCTTAGGCACGGTAAACGAGATGTCTGCCGAAAGACCGTCTGCGCTCACATTCTGGACTATAACATCTACTACGATATCGGCATCGGCGATCGTGTTGAAAAGCCTGGCTGCGATGCCCGGCTTGTCCGGAACATGCAGGACGGTAATCTTCGCCTGGTTCTTATCGTAAGCAACTCCGGATACCACAACCCTTTCCATATCCTGATCCTCCTTGGTAACAAGCGTACCTGGATTATTATTGAAACTGGAACGGACCACCACGGGGACGTTGTACTTCATTGCGAACTCCACCGACCGGGTCTGAAGGACCTTTGCGCCCAGGCTCGCCAGTTCGAGCATCTCTTCGTACGATATTTTTTCAAGCTTCCTCGCCTCGGCCACGATGTTAGGGTCGGTCGTGTACACGCCGTCCACGTCGGTGTATATTTCACACAGATCTGCGTTCAGTGCCGCAGCCACAGCAACAGCTGAAAGGTCCGAGCCGCCCCTGCCGAGGGTCGTTATTTCATCGTCTTCCGTAACACCCTGGAACCCAGCTATGACTACTGCATACCCGCCATCAAGGGCCTTGTTCACTTTGTCCGCATTGATCCTCTCGATCTTCGCCCTGGTAAAGACCGCGTCGGTAATAATACCAGCCTGGCGTCCCGTGAGAGCAATGGCCTTCTGCCCCAGCTCCGAAATTGCCATTGAGGTAAGGGCCGTCGTGACCCTCTCTCCCGACGACAGAAGAAGGTCCATCTCCCTCTCGGTCGGATTGGAAGAGACCTGGTTGGCAAACCCAATAAGTTTATCAGTCTCGCCCGACATGGCGGAAACAATGACTACAACTTTATGGCCTTGACGCACAGTCGCGACCACCCTTTCAGCAACGGCCTTTATACGGTCCGGGTTGCCTACCGATGTGCCACCGTATTTCTGCACGATAAGCATTTATACAAGTGCCTCCTTGATGAAGTAATCCATGAGTTTATGTCCTTTCTCCACCGTCATGACACCCTTGAGAGTTGCAATTGACTCGTCGTACGTTGCTCCGGCATTTGCCTTTTCCAGGCGGCTGTCATAGATGATGAATGGCACAGGTTCGCTTGTATGAGTCCTCTCCTTTACCGGTGTGGCGTGATCGGGCATTATAAGCAGCCTGACATCACCGAACCGCTCTTTGACGCCTTTCAGAATCGGGCCTATGACAAGGGAGTCGAGGTCTTCAACGGCTTTGATCTTATATTCAAGGTTCCCTGCGTGCCCCGCCTCGTCAGGGGCCTCAAGATGAACATAAACGAAATCCGAATCGTCAAGCGCATTAATTGCATATTCAGACTTGCCGGCATAATTAGTGTCTATCCATCCGGTAGCGCCGGGCACATTAATTATCCTGAGCCCCGCACAAACACCAAGACCTTTCGTAAGGTCCACCGCGGATATCAGCGATCCCGTGATCCCATACTTATCAAGATATGTCGGAACGGATGGCTTCTTCCCCTGTCCCCAAAACCAGATGCTGCTTGCAGGCCTCTTGTCGGCTGACCGCCTTTTTTCATTGACCGGATGACCCGCCAGAATCTTTACGGAACGCTCCATGAGTTCATTCAGGAACCTGCTTCCGTCGCCCGAAGGAAGATAATCCGCAACCGGCCGGTCGAGTATATCATGCGGAGGCGTGCAAATGGCCTTCACACTGCCGTTTTTCCATACCATGAGATGCCGGTAGCTCACCCCCGGATAAAACTTAACATACTCACTCTTCAATTCGGCACTTATCGCCGAGATCAGCTCGCGGCCTTCCTCGCTCGTGATATGGCCGCTGCTGTGGTCTTTCATGATCGTCGGAGAACCGGGGCCATCATCCTCGAGTGTAACGAGGTTGCAGCGATAGGCCACATCGTCGTCGCCGAGTTCTATTCCCATGCTCGCAGCCTCGAGCGGGGCTCTGCCTGTATAGTATGCGGCGGGATCATAACCCATGATGCTCAGGTTTGCCACGTCCGACCCGGGAGGCATTCCCGCCGGTATAGTCCTGACCATACCGATAGTGCCTTTAACCGCAAGCCGGTCCATGTTAGGCGTAGCCGCCTTTTGGAGGACTGTTAAACCGCCTATTTCATCGATAGGCCTGTCGGCCATACCGTCGCCGATGATGACAACATATTTCATATAATCTTTTCAATCACCTTTCTATCCCTTATGGCACCTTCCCGGCACCTACTCTGCGATGTCTGATTCGATGAGATCAACTTCGACGCCCTGGCTTTTCAGGGCATCGAGACCTTTCTCCAGGTTCTCTTGCGTACCTTCGAGTTCGAGTACCATCTCGCCCACCGTATCGGTAACCCGCGCCCTTCTTATATTAGGCATTACGTCGTAATTTTTCGCCATTGTGAAGATGATCGGTTCTCTGACAAGATGCTGTGGGAAGATCAATTTAACCTTTTTTTTCATAATTCCTCCTTTTTTCGGGTTGCGGAACATTTATACATCCTCCCGCAATTGCAGGAATAATGGAAACCTCATCCCCATCCCTGACCTGCGTCTGCTCGCCCTGCAGGAACCTGATATCCTCTTCGTTGACATAGATATTTATGAATTTCCTGATCTTGCCGCCTTCGGCGATCCTCTCCAGGATGCCCGGATATGACTTGTCAAGATCCCCAACAAGATCTATTACCGCGGCCGGTTTTGCATCGACCTCTTCCCTGCCACGGGTAAACGGTTGCAGTGGTGTAGGGATTCTGACTTTTACTGCCATATCGTCTCCATATCCTGAAGAACCGTTCGATGCCCCCGGAACAAGATCTCCTGCGAAAAAGTAAATTGTATTCTAACCCAAAACACATATAAAATCAAAGCCTTTAACCGGCTATAAGTGATTATATTTGTGATGTTTTTGTTCATATCTTTGATTACCGAACGGCACTGATTCCGATTTCGCTCACTTCTCCCTCTTTGATCAAGAAGCATTTGACGTCAGGCTCGCTTTCCATAAGGCTTATAATCACATAGACGGAATCTTCGTAATAAGCGAGGGCCAGGTCCCTGGCGGACGGGAAAGCAGGTGAATCGGGATGGGAGTGATAGATAGCAGTCATATTCAGCGATCTGTCGCGCAGTTCCTTCATCAAGCTGAACTGTTCCTCAGGATCCATGAGATAACTAACAGGTGACTTCTCGGTATTGGTCATCAGGAATATTTCGGACACGGACATGTTTTTACCTGCGAGGATGCCGCATGCTTCGTTGGGATAGTCGGCGCGGCAATGAGCGAGCATAGAGTCAAAAACCGGAGCTGGAATTACAAGGCGGACTGATTCAGGATTGGGTTGCTCCATAATCCCCGTCATTGAGCGTAGTAATTGTGGGATGATTTCCGCAGACCGGGCATTCGGGATTCCTCCGGACCTTGATGCGCCGGAACTTCGTCTTCAGTCCGTCGAAGATAAGAAGCCTCTCTTTAAGCACACCCCCTTTGCCCACGATGAGCTTGATAACTTCCAGTGCCTGAAGTGCGCCGATCACGCCGGGGACCGCGCCGACCAAACCCGCCGTCTGCAGCGACCCGACGATATCGGCCGGCGGAATCTCTTCGAAGAGACAACGGTAACAATGCCCATCTCCCGGCAGTATCGTCGTAAGCTGACCCTCGAACCTGAGGATTGCTCCGCTAACCAGCCTTTTTTTCGACAGCACGCACGCATCGTTGATAAGGAATCGGGTAGCGAAATTGTCGCTGCAGTCGACCACGATGTCGTAATCGCGAATCAACCCTTCGATGTTGTCTTTGGCGATCCTTTCTTTTATGGCAGTAACTTTAGTGTCGGGGTTCAGGGCTTCGAACGTATCCTTCGCCGATGCGACCTTAGGCATGCCGATCTTTTTTGTATCGTGCGCGATTTGTCGCTGCAGGTTGCTCAGTTCGACGACATCATTATCGACTATCGCAAGATCGCCTATGCCTGCCGCCGCAAGATAGTAGCCTGCGGGCGAGCCGAGCCCGCCGACTCCGACGAGAAGCACCTTTGCGCTCAGCAGTCTTCCCTGTCCTTCAGCCCCCACCTCTGGGAGGATTATATGTCGGTTGTATCTCTGGAGCTGATCTTCGGTAAAGAGCATTGCGCCCTATTCTTTTCCCTCGACCCGGATGTAGAGCGTCTTTTCGGAAACTGTGGGCATGGCATCTATCTCGGCAAGCGCCTTCATGACATCTCTTTCGCGCGCCATATGGGTAAGGACAACAAGTGGTACCGACCCTACTACGCTCCTGCCCTTCTGGATAACGGAGGCGATACTAATGTTGTAATTTCCCAGGATGCCGGATATCTTCGAAAGCACGCCGGGCTGGTCGAGGGCCGAGAACCTGAAGTAATACATGCTCTCGATATCTTCCATCTTCTTTATCCGTTTAAAGTCGCAGGATTTCTCACCGCTGGAGCAAATGCCCGACAGCCTCGCAGAGCCGCCTGCCGCAATGTTTTTCCCGATATCGATTATGTCCGATACAACTGCACTTCCCGTCGGCATGTCGCCTGCGCCGCGGCCGTAATAAAGGGTTGACCCGACTGCATCTCCCTCGACATAAACTGCGTTGAAGACGCCGTCGATCTTCGATATCAGATATTCGTTGGGAACCATCGTGGGATGTACCCTCATCTCTATTTCGCCGTTGTCGGATTTGGCTATTGCGAGCAGCTTTATCTTGTACCCGAGTTCGGCTGCAAAATCGATATCACGCGCGGTAATCTTCGTAATACCTTCCTTGTAAACCTCGTTATAAGACAGAGGGATTCCATAGGCAAGCGACGAGATTATCGTAAGTTTGTGGGCCGTATCGATCCCTTCGATATCGAAGGTCGGGTCGGCCTCGGCGTAGCCCAGCCTCTGGGCTTCCTTGAGCGCGCTTGAGAAGTCGACCTTTTCGTCGGTCATTTTGGTAAGTATGTAATTCGATGTCCCGTTGATGATGCCGTAAATCGCAACCAGCTTGTTGGCCACAAGTCCTTCGCGTATTACCTTGATAATGGGAATCCCGCCCGCAACGGCTGCCTCGAAGCCTACTTCCACGCCGTTTTCGAGGGCTGCGGCAAAGATATCATTACCCTCCGTGGCGAGAAGCGCCTTGTTTGCCGTAACGACATGCTTCCTGTTCTTTATCGCCTGGAGCATGAAGTCCTTGGCAGGGTGAATGCCGCCGATAAGCTCCACTACAATATCAATGTCCGGATCGTTCAGGACCACACTCGCGTCGGCAGTAAGCATTCCGTCCGGCACCTTGAGACCGCGGTCGGTTGCAATGTCTTTATCCGCTATGCGTTTAAGTTTTACATCAAAGCCGGTCCTGCTTTTTATAATGTCGCTGTTTTCGAGAAGTATTCTGGCCGTACCCGACCCGACCGTCCCAAAGCCTATTATACCGACAGAAATCTCGCGTTTACTCATTTGTCACTCCTTATAATACACTCCGGAAGTCGGAAGCGCGGAAGATCGGAAGTAACCGATGCAACGCTGACTCTGATTTCCAAAGTTTAGAATTTTCTTTTTCTAGTTAATAACTTCTGCGCTTCCGACTTCCCAGCTTCCGCGCTGTTGTTACGCGCCCCTGTTAAGCGCCTTTTTTATGCCCTTTGCAGCCTGCTTTATCCTGTGTTCGTTTTCAACAAGCGCGAACCTCACGAAGTTGTCTCCGCCCTCGCCGAAGCCTAAACCGGGAGATACCGCGACCTTCGCCTCCCTGATAAGGAATTTCGCGAATTCCAGCGATCCCATATTTTTAAACGGCTCAGGTATTTCAGCCCATACGAACATAGTGGCCTTCGGTGGTTCTATATTCCAGCCGGCCTGACCCAGTCCCTTGATGAGGGTGTTCCTTCTGGACTGGTAAATCTGCCTCATGTCCTCGACACAGTCCTGGGGTCCCCTCAATGCTACTATACTGGCGATCTGGATCGGCTGAAACATACCGTAATCGAGATAGCTCTTTATCTTGGTGAGGGCGCCGACTATTTCCCTGTTGCCGCAGCAGAAGCCGACCCTCCAGCCCGCCATGGAGTAACTCTTGGTGAGCGAGAAAAACTCGACTCCGACGTCCTTTGCTCCCGGCACCTGCAGAAAGCTGGGTGCCTTATAACCGTCGAAGAGCAGATCTGCATAGGCAAAATCATGGATAACAATGATGTTATTTTCCTTTGCGAAATCGACGACCTTTCTGAAGAATTCGAGATCATCCAGTACCGCCGTCGTCGGGTTATGCGGGAAATTGATAATGAGGATCTTGGGCCTCGGCCATGTCTTCTTGAAAGTCTTTTCCATCTCGGCGAAGAAGTCGATCCCAGGCCCGATCGGGATGCTCGAAACCTCGCCTCCCGCGATTATCACCGCATAGGGATGGATAGGATATGCAGGCGTCGGCGACATTATAACGTCTCCAGGCTGGACCATGGCGAGGGCAAGATGTGAAAGCCCCTCCTTGGACCCGATTGTGACAACGGCCTCTGTCTCGGGGTCTATATCCACATCGAAGCGGCGCTTGTACCACTCGGTTATTGCTACCCTGAGCTGTGTAATGCCTTTCGACGCCGAATACCGGTGGTTCTTCGGGTTCCTCGCTGCCTCGCAAAGCTTGTCGACTATATGTTTCGGCGTGGGCAGATCGGGGTTCCCCATGCCCAGATCGATTATATCTTCACCCTGCCGCCGCGACTCCATCTTCAGGTGATTGACGATGGCGAATACGTACGGGGGCAGTCTTTTTATCCTGTTAAACTCGTACATTTAGCCTCCTCATATACGTTTCCTCGGCATTCATGGAACTCCTGACCAGCGGACCGGAAGCCACGCTGGTGAAACCAAGCTGCATGGCCTTATCCCTGAGCTCATCGAACACCCGGGGAATTATGTATTCTACAACAGGCTGATTCTTTTTTGAAGGCCTCAGATATTGCCCAATGGTGAGCGCGTCACAGCCGACGTTTCTCAGGTCGCCGAGCAGAGCCTCGACCTCGCCGGGCGTCTCGCCGAGGCCCAGCATGAAACCCGATTTAGTCATGATCCCGGGATTTATTTCTTTTGCTGCCCGAAGCACCTCAAGTGAACGTCCGTAGTCGGCCTGCGGCCTGATTGTCTGATACAGCCGCCGCACCGTTTCCATATTGTGGTTAAAGAGATCCGGTCCGGCATCGATGACAATTTTCAGTGCATTGCGATCTCCATTAAAATCGGGGGTGAGCACCTCCACGCCGACTTTCGGAAGGCTCGTTTTCAATGCCCTGACGACATCGGCAAAGTGCGTCGCACCTCCGTCGGGAAGATCGTCCCGTGTCACCGAAGTGATAACAACATATCGAAGACCCATTTCCCGTACTGCGCCGACGAGCTGCTCAGGCTCCGTTGGATCGACGGCGGAAGGCGCGCCCGAAGCGACCGCGCAAAATGCACAGTTTCTTGTACATACGCTGCCGAGTATCATGAATGTTGCAGTCGGCTTTGCAAAGCAGTACTCCTGGTTGGGACATCTCGCTTCTTCACATA